>PLNZ01000021.1:0-3005 GCA_003142915.1 Ignavibacteriales bacterium
CAGCAGATAAAATTTGAGGGTAATGTTATTAAATTGAATACAAAGAAATTCTCGGTGATGACAATAAAAGTTTATTATTAAACCAATATCCACTTTATTCTGGAATAAACCGTAAAATGAAAAAATCCATCCGGTTGTTGCTTCTTTTTTCAATACTATTAATTCCTTCAATATCTTGTTTGGCAAACCACGCCACATCATTTTTTAATGTTAAAAATTATGGTGCAATCGGAGATGGAAAGAATATTGATAGTAAAGCAATAAATGCAGCGATTGAGGCTGCATCACTTTCCGGTGGTGGTACTGTTTTTATACCGGCGGGTAATTATTCTTGTGGCTCCATTCATTTGAAAAGTAACATAACATTGCTGATCGATCAGGGCGCTACTATCATTGCAGCGCCGGTTAATGCCGAAAACGGTTACGACCAGGAGGAAGAAAGCATCAGTGTTAAGTATCAGGATCTTGGACATAGTCATTGGAAAAACAGCCTCATCTGGGGATATGACATTCAAAATGCTTCAATCGTAGGCGCCGGCTGGATTAACGGGAAAAATTTGTATAAAGATTGGGTCCCGGGTTCAAAACAAGATGCAAATAAAGCCGTTAGTTTATACCGCTGCCGCAATGTCATTATGCGCGATATTTCGATTATTCATGGAGGTTGGTTCGCTATTTTAGCTACCGGTGTTGATAATCTTACAATAGATAATCTTAAAATTGATACCAACAGAGATGCTCTAGATATTGATTGCTGTAAAAACGTGCGGATTTCTAATTTATTTATCAACTCGCCTTATGATGACGGAATTTGTCTGAAGAGTACTTTTGCTTTAGGCTATGCACGCCCCACGGAAAATGTCACAATCACAAATTGCCAGTTAAGCGGTTACGATGAAGGAACTCTGCTCGACGGAACTTACAAGCGTTCTAATAATCCTGAATACGGATATCATCCAACCGGAAGAATTAAATTTGGTACGGAATCCAACGGGGGATTTAAAAATATTACAATCTCCAATTGCGTGTTTGACTACTGCAGAGGATTGGCTTTGGAAACTGTTGACGGCGGACTTCTGGAAGATGTAACGATTGCCAATATTACAATGAGAGATATTGTTAACGATCCAATCTTCTTAAGACTCGGTGCAAGAATGCGCGGCCCCGAAGGAGTACCAATAGGCAAACTTAGAAGAATCAAAATAAGCGGCATTATAGTGTATAATGCGGATCCATCTTATGCCTGTACAATCGCCGGTTTACCCGGTCACCCTATCGAAGATATTCAGTTGAGCAATATCCGGATTTATTATAAAGGCGGAGGTACTAAAGAACAAGCGGCAAGAGAAATACCGGAAAATGAAAACAAATATCCGGAACCGGGTATGTTTGGTATTCCTCCGGTTTACGGTTTGTTTGTTCGCCATGCAAATGATATTAAAATCAGTGATGTTGAATTCAATTTTCTTGAACCCGATTATCGCCCCGGGCTTATTTTTAACGATGTTAACTCTGTTGATATGCGAAATGTAACGGTTCAGCGGATGGAAAATGCAAATGCTATTATCCTAAAAAATGTTATGAATTTTAATATTCTTCAAAGTAAGGATATTGAAGATCAGAAATTGGATAGCGTAAAAGAGAAAACACTAAATTAAACGCTTTTGATTCCGATATACGAAAATATTAATCTAACGGCTCTATCCGCTGATCTTAGAGGTGCTGCTCTGCACGTCGTTTCACATAAACCTGACAATACTGGAAATATAGTCGAGAGCCTAAAGTAACTTTTCTGTTTAGGTAGGTTTTAGTGGGCTTTTATTACTTCAAACTTATAAAACAGCAGCTTTCTGACGTTAATAAACTGAATGGATAGGTTTTGATTATATCAATTTTATCTGAAATAATCTTTTTTAGAAAATAATTAAAAGGAATAACGATATGGCAATTGCAAAAAATAAATTCAATTCAAAACCAATTCTGATCAAATTGAACACTAAATTGACAGGATTAATAATCATGCTTGTATTATTTTCATCGATGCTCATTGCTCAAAAAAATAACAACTTTAATGTAAGCTCGCCGAATGGTGTAATCAATATGCATATCGAAGCAGGTGCCAAACTCCAATGGTCTGTTCAGCATAACGGTCAGGAGATTATTTTACCTTCGGCAATTTCCTTACAATTGGAGGATGGCAGCGTACTTGGTGATAATGCAGAAATTATCTCCTCCAATCAGGAAAAAATAGATAACGTGATTGCTGCAATAAATTATATAAAAGCAAACATTCCGGATCAGTATAATCAGCTTACAATAAATTGTAAAGGCGATTATGGGGTAATTTTCAGAGTATATAATGATGCCGCTGTATACAGGTTTTTCACAAAGAAAGAAGGCGAGATTATTATAAAAAATGAAGAGGCCAACTTCAATTTTGCCGGTGATTATAAAACATTTATGCCTTTTATGTGGGATTATAGAGGTAATAAAATTTTTAATTCATCTTTTGAAGCCCTTTACCATGAGATCAATATTTCTCAATTCCCGGCCGATTCATTGGCGTTCCTGCCGCTGCTTGTAGATGTAGGCAATAATAAAAAAGTTGTAATCACCGAAGCTGACCTGGAAGACTATCCCGGTATGTACATGAATATAAATGAAACACAAAAAGGACTTAAAGGAGTTTATGCGCCGTACCCGTTGGAAGCACAGTTGGGCGGTTACGGAAATATAAATTATATTCCTACCAAAAGAGCTGATTATATCGCTAAGACAAACGGTACACGAAATTTCCCGTGGAGAGTAGTTGCTGTCAGTAAGAGCGATAAGGATTTATTGAACAATGATATTGTCCAAAAGCTGGCTTCACCCCCAAGATTGGATGATGTTTCATGGATTAGACCGGGACAGGCCTCATGGGACTGGTGGAATAATTGGAATATTACCCATGTCGATTTTAGAGCCGGCATAAATACACAGACTTATAAATACTACATTGATTT
>PLNZ01000021.1:3031-3962 GCA_003142915.1 Ignavibacteriales bacterium
GTATTATGTTACTCAGCAGATGGATGAAGTCTTTCCTGTATATTCTAAAATGGGTATAAAAGGATTCAAGATTGATTTTGTAGACCGCGATGATCAGGTTGCTGTGCAATCGATTTATAAAATAGCTAAGAAAGCGGCTGAATATCACCTGTTTGTTGATTTTCATGGGATGTATAAACCAACCGGTATTCAAAGGACTTATCCTAATGTAATTGGCTTTGAAGGTGTTAAAGGATTGGAAAATTATAAATGGGCTATTGAGGATCAGCCTCGTTACATAGTCTCCATTCCTTACATACGAATGTTCGCTGGGCCGATGGATTATACGCCGGGCGCTATGAGGAATGCCAATAAAGCTAACTTCAGGCCTATAAATGATAATCCGATGAGCCAGGGTACGCGCTGCCAGCAGTTGGCAATGTATGTCATTTTTGAAGCTCCTTTTCAGATGCTTGCTGATAATCCTACTATCTATAAGAAAGAACAGGAGTGTACTGATTTTATTACAAAAGTCCCGACAGTATTCGATGAGACCGTTCCGCTTGATGGAAAAGTAGGAGAGTATACTGCGCTCGCACATAAGAAAGGAAATATATGGTTCGTAGGCGCAATGACAAATTGGACACCGCGGGATTTAACTCTCGATTTTTCATTTTTAGGCAAGGGGGCTTATAAAGCGGTGATATTTAAAGACGGCATAAATTCTGACCGGGATGGCACAGATTATAAAAAAGAAGTGATAAAGATTTCAGCCGGTGATAAATTAAATATTCACCTTGCTCCGGGGGGTGGCTGGGCTGCCAGAATAGAAAAAATAAAATAATCCATTGATTTTTAAACTATAATTGGGAGTGAACATGAAAAAATATTATGTCCTGTTTATTTTACTCTTTGCCTATAACTTTCTTATTGCCCAATCTATTGAACTCCC
>PLNZ01000404.1 GCA_003142915.1 Ignavibacteriales bacterium
CAACTCACGAAAAGATTCTATAAATACATTGCTTTGATAACCAAAAGATTCTTCAACTCTTTTGAGTGTTGCCCTGTGTTTTTCTTCCTTAAAAAGAAATCTATCTATCCAGTAATAAAACTCTTCCATATTCTTTTCGGTAAGAGTGAACGAAGCGCTTTTTACTTCATTAAGAATCAACTCATCTTCTTTCAATTCATGTAATTTTTCAAGACAGGAAACATCCGGCGCAAATACTTTCCAATTGATGCAATCGGAAACAATAAGCACATAATTGTACCCTTCGCCTGAATTAAATTGCCCGAGCAAATAGCCTGCAAGCTGTTCTTTTGCATGCTTAAGCATAACTTTCAGATTGTTTTCGAATTCAATAATGATTTTATTATAAAGAGTGTCGGCGCTTCCTTTGTGCAATTTATCTTTTCTCGGAATATTGAGAATTGATCTTTCAGCGCCTAAAGTAATAGCATCAATAATTTTTTCTATATCCTTATCGCCATAATATAATCTGTTTAGCAAATCTTTTAGAGCTTCCTTTTTGGTATGCTCTTTATTGGCAGATTTAACCTTTGTTAAATAAGATTTTATAAGTTGGTTTTTGTCGATATTCATAACAGTGAGTCTGTGATTAGCAGAAATGGAATAATCATCATTATTTGCCCGAAATGTTTTATTTACGACTTAAATTATNNGGAATAATCATAAAAGTTACCCGAAGTGTTTTATTTGTGACTTAAATTATCATAAATCTTCTTAAGTGTAAACAATTAATTAATAAAGATTTTCGAAGGTCAACTCGTGTTTAGGATTGAATTATGGACATTCTCCACTATTCCGAGCCCGGATTTTATTATAGAGTTTCATTTATAAATACAATTTATGATCTAAATTACTTCAATGTTCTGAATGTAAAGAATTCAAATTGTTGACTATGACAACATCTTTGATTATTTTAATTTTATAATTATAAATTATACTTAGATACAGAATGATCCGTTCATTTTTAGTAGGGAATTCCAAAGCAATCGACATTCTTTCCCAGTTGATAATGACTCCCCCATATTACCGTCAAGAATTCATCATATACTTTCTAATATTTCTTATGAACGCCAGATTCCTTCACATGGTCTCATATTAGACTAAATTCAATTCGATCAATTGAACGAATCAATGAAAAATCTTAACTGTAAAAATATTCAATAAGAGTTACTCCGGCTATGGAGGCTGTAATTTCAAAAAATGTTGTAGCATGGTATGATTTCATAGGGAACGGAATTCAAATAAAAAAGGAAATTTATTTATTCCAAACGATTATCTTTATATATTTATTGATGAATCGGGGGACTTTGATTTTTCATTGAAAGGTAGTAAATACTATATTTTTGGTTGCCTTATTAAGCAACGACCATTTCTTATATCCAACCACTTGGAAAATTTGAAATTTGACTTGCTCCAATATGGCGGATATGAACATTTAACTCATTTTCACGCTCAAAATGACAATAAATATGTCAGGGAAAAAGTATATGAAATATTAAAGACTCATTCAAATCAATTTGATCTATATTCAAATATCATTCAGAAAAATAAAACTAACCCAGCTTTAAGAAATCCGATAAAATTTTATAGTAAAATGCTCAGTTATTTATTGCGATATGTTATTTCACAGCAACAACTAGTTAATTATAAAGAAATTATAATTGTTGCAGATCGCGTTCCCACAACTCAAAACAAATCGCTTTTAGAAAAAAGCATTAAATTCATGCTCAAAGAAATGTTGCCATTTAATATTAAATATAAAATTCTTCACCATCCATCAATGAGTAATCATGGTCTTCAAATAGTCGATTATTATTGTTACTCTTTAAGCAAAAAATATGAGTTAAATGAAACATTATATTATGATTATATAAAACATAGGGCTAAATCAGAATTCGATTTTTTTAAGACGGGGGCAACAACCTATTATTAAAACGACCCCTCTAACTATCTTGCGAAGAGCATTTTGGTACTCTTATCGTTAGAGGGGAACCTTTGAAAACCTGTGAACAAGTATAACTATATGTATATACATTGTCAATATAAAATATTTATTAAAAACAATAGTTATTTAATTAATATTTTCAATTGACAATAAAGCACATTTCAACGATGAAAACGAACAATGTGTGCATTTTTATCCAATCTCATGGCTCCGGTTTATTTTCTGTTTAAATAGAGCGTGAACTCACCGAATAATTTTCATAATTTCCATTAATAAAAAATTCTAATTAATAGAAAGAGATATTATTATGTCTAACGCAAAGTTTAATATCCCGCTTCCGCCGAATGAACCGGTGAAAAATTATTTACCCGGCAGTCCGGAACGCACGGCATTAAAAGCAAAATTGGAAGAGATGCAAAATCAGCAGATTGATATTCCAATTATAATCGGCGGCAAAGAAATCAGAACCGGTGAAACCGAGAACTGTATTCTTCCTCACGATCATAAAACAGTTATCGGGAAATATCATAAATCAGGCGTAAAGGAAATTAAGGATGCAATTGAATCTGCTTTGGAAGCACACCAATTCTGGTCAAGGATGAATTGGTATGACCGCGCTTCGGTTTTTCTGAAAGCGGCTGATTTGCTTTCATTGACAGAATGGCGCTACATTATCAATTCCGCCACAATGCTCACTCAAAGTAAAAATGTGTATCAGGCTGAAATTGATTCTGCGGCAGAGTTAGCTGATTTTTTCCGGTTCAATGCTTACTATGCTNNACACATTCACCCGCGGGTGTGTGGAACAGAGTAGAGTACCGCGCATTGGAAGGTTTTATTTTTGCAGTTACTCCTTTCAACTTTACTTCAATCATGGGAAATTTGCCTACTGCCCCTGCATTAATGGGGAATGTAGCTCTTCTTAAACCTGCTTCGAGTGCAGTTTATACTGCGTACTGGGTTATGAAACTTCTTGAAGCAGCAGGTTTACCGGAAGGAGTTATTAATTTTATTCCGGGAACCGGATCAAAAATCGGCAGTCAGGTTTTAGAATCCGAATTTTTAGGCGGAATTCATTTTACTGGAAGCACGCCTACATTTCATCAAATGTGGAAGACTGTCGGTGAAAATATCGGTAAATATAAATCTTATCCGCGGTTAGTAGGCGAAACCGGAGGCAAAGATTTTATTTTTGCCCACTGCAGTGCGGATGTAAAAGCTTTAGGAACAGCGATGATCCGAGGCGCCTTTGAATATCAGGGACAAAAATGTTCTGCTGCATCAAGAGCATACATTCCAAAATCAATATGGAATGAATTAAAGGATTTTATTGTAAGTGAGTTAAAGACCGTTAAAATGGGCGATGTAAAAGATTTCTCAAACTTTATGAATGCAGTGATTGATAAAAATGCTTTTGAAACAATAACTTCATATATAAAATATGCCGAAGCATCAAATGAAGCTCAAATTATTTCAGGCGGTAAATTCAATGATACTAAAGGATATTATATTAACCCAACAGTCATACAAACTGACAATCCTAAATTCAAAACTATGGAAGAAGAAATATTCGGTCCTGTGCTTACATTATATGTATATGATGATTCCCAGTATGAAGAGACACTAAAGATTTGCGATCAATCATCCGGTTATGGTT
>PLNZ01000145.1 GCA_003142915.1 Ignavibacteriales bacterium
AGACAGAATATTCTGACAAGGCAACAAATGACACAGAAAAATGCAGAGAATAATCAATAAGAATGGGTAACTATAAATATGATAAATAAACAATAAATATTAACAATGGCAAAGCAGAATTGGCAGGAAGTTGAATTTGCGCAAGCGTTGGGAATGGCAACAAATATTGATAATCCGGGGCGTAAATATGCTCAATTGCTGCTTAATGTGCATACTCACGATAAACCCGGAAAACTAACTCTAAGACCCGGTTATGCCCTAAAATATACCGCGCCTTCTGATAGTACTATTACCAATTCAAGCTTTTTGAATTTTGAAATGTTCATGGATAAACAAGCCGTTCCTGCGGGACAGGAAATTACTTGTTTGATTCAAAAAGGAATTATCCAGGGGATAAATAATAGCGGAAACCCTATTGTACCGGATACTCAAAATGCGCTTTGTTTTTGGATTCGTCCTTATTGGAATGGTACTATATGGGTTGATAATTGGCAGTGGCTTAACAGGATAATAATTACAAATGTAACTACAGGCGCAAGCCCGGAATCATATCCGAATGAGATAGAAGTTTTCGGAAATGCAACTCAGGGATTGGGAGATAATGCCTTAATAGGCTGGACAATTTATAACAAAACGAAAAATCAATATGCGAAGGTAATTACTTCCAAAGCAGACGGCGCAAATACAAGAATTTGCCATACTCTTTATAACAGTCAATGGTCAACTAATGATGTAATTATTTTAATGCAGAATTATTATGATTTAACGTGTCTGGCTGAAATTTATAATTGCGCCGCTTCAGATATAGTTTTTCATAAAGTAAATGATGATTTAAGAATCGGATTTGGCGGGCAGGCAAATAGGACAGGCATTGCAATTGGATATAGGCAGGGATATTATTTAATAAATGATCTTGGCTTTAGTACGATTCATACGGATTTAACGGCAGCGGGAGTTGTTGAAACCTTCTCTACGATAAACCAGGTAATATTAACTCCATATATAGCAAATCCGGACGGATACGGAATTGACCTTACGTTATTAACCGGTACTCTTACTGCGGGTATTTATTATTTTAGATTAACCATTATGCTTGATGGCTATGAAGAAATGCTGGTTGCGGATAATTCTATTAAGGTAGACGGAACTCACGATATACAAGTTAATCCCTGGCTAATTCTTGGGAAAGAGAATATAAGAAATACGGAATTTTTTGTTTATGCAAGTACCGACGGTATTACTTATTATCAAATAAGCGATTATCTTTTTACGGGCGATCAATATTTATCGACTGCATGGCAAGTAAATAATAACGGTCAATTATATCTAAATCTTACTGCAGCCATAAATTCTAATCCCGAATTATATACAAATTTAGATGCTGCAAATATTGCCGATGAACAAAATTCAGATGTTAATTGGCAAGTAATCAATCCTAATGAGGGTGGATTGCTCACGGTAAATACACCCGGTGCCGGCAGTTCAGCTTATGACTTGAAGTTTTACTATGACGAACCAATTGGACAGAAAGATGGAGTAAGAATCCCTCTCACCGGGTTAAGAACAAAGGGCAAATATACAATAAGCATATATTTCAAAACTAATATAACCAGCAAGACAATATATGTAAGTTTATATTGCGCGGATTTAACGGCACCTCTTTCGGGTGAATCAATTACTCAAACCATTGCTATCACGAATACTTTCACGCAGTATATTATGCAATTTGATACCTCTGCTCTTAATGATGCTGCCGCTTATTTAGTAATAGAACATATTCAAGGGGCTTTAGATAGAAGTGAAGATTTTGAATATGATTTGATTTCTATAAAAGCTAACGAAGTAGTAAACTATACTTCTTTAATATCAGCCCAGAATGTTAATGAAATGTCTGATATAATGGGATATACCCCGGATGCTACGCTTATGACGGCATGGGACCAAGCTTTAGTATTTCATGGCAGAACTTATTTCTTAAATCCTTATGTGGGTGGAAGATTGGACGGCTTTATCTATGTAAGCATTATTAACGCACCAAACTCATTTTTGTGGGATATCGCAACAGCGGATAATTACAGAGAATTAGACACATTTGAAAGTTATGAAGTAATTGGAATGATACTACTTCCTACGATGGAATTACTCATCTTGATGAATAATTGTATAACCGCTATTGATCCGGATACCGGCATTGCAAGGAACCCGGTATTTGATATTGGCACGACTTCAAGAGATTCTATTGTGAATATTAACGGTATTATTTTCTGGTGTGATGATGAAGATATATATATGCTTAATATCGGGGATGGATTAAATCCAAAACCTTTGCTTGAAAATACTATAAGAGACTTATACCAGGCTTTAGCAAGAAAGAATTTACTTTTTTGCGTGAGGGATAAATATAATACTTACAGAGTAAGAACGTATGACCCTGTTAATAAGACCGAATATTTATTAAGCAAAAACGGCTGGATTGAAGAACAAAAATTTAATTACCCTGAAATTTACAGAGTAAGCGCAAACAAAAAACTTAATTTCCTTTCTCAGGGAAATACCTATGAAATGGAGACAGAATTTATAAGCACAATCCCGGTAGACGATACCGGTCAAGCGGTTTCGGACGATACGGGGCAAATAGTAGGGAATTAGCTAACAGCGGGAAAGGAATAAAATATGAAAAAGATTTTTTTAATAGTTGCAATTTTATTTGCAAATGTACTACTGACGGCGCAAACTATAACGCCCATTACTTATATAAAGTTAAGCAGCCTGCAGTCGTCATCATTATTAAACAGTACTATATTCCCGGTGCAGGATTCTTCGGTTGCCGGATATGTAAACAAAAAATTATCTTTAAGTAATTTAAGTAATAATTTGCTGTCTCCATTAGATATTAATGATTGGAGCTTTTATAACGATACTTTGCGTTATAACGGCTATGCAAAATTTAATAATTACACTTCAATAAGTACTTTAACAGTTCCGGGCACTGCATCTGTAACAGAAACCGGTTTAGCAAATAGCGCAGTAACTCCGGGAAAAACATCTTTTATGGTTGTTGGTAAGAATAAATTTAATGTTAATGATCCGAATATTTTGATCGGTTATTATCTTTGGGGCGATGGAACTCTGCATGCAAATTCTTCTTATACGGTTACCGGTTACATTCCAATAATACAAGGTCAGACGCTATATTCTAATTATAGTGGAATCTCCGGTCTTCTAAACTGTCAATACGATGCCGGTAAAAATTTTATTTCAGGAACAAACTTTACTACAGCAGCTGCAACAGGCGTATCAGGCGCTGCTTATGTGCGATTTACATTAAATATTCCTTCTGCAGGCAGTTTATCGGCTGTACAAATAGAAAATGGAACTTCCGGTTCATCTTATCAGCCATATACCGATTTATATAATAAAGTTATTACGCCTGCAATTCAGGATACTAATATTACATATTCTAAAACAAAATTTTTTACACTTGGTAAAAATTTATTTAATTATGCTACAGTAACAAAGAGTGCTTTTATCGATTGGGGTAACGGTTCTGTAGATGGAGGTTTTCCTGCGGGCGATGCTTCTGATTTTATAAGTGTTACTGCGGGTTTAACTTATATGTGTAATACTACTATCCCCTATAGAGCGTTTTATGACTCTAATCAAGTTTTTGTTTCCGGCAATAGTTCAGGAAGTTATCCGGTTACCATTCCTGCGGGATGCCGGTATATTCGTATAACCGTAGATACTGCTCACTTATCTGTTTGCCAATTTGAACTTGGAACAGCATCATCAAATTTTGCGCCTTACACTTATATTTTGCAGGATTTAGATGGTGTTGCGCCTATTACTGTGGCAAATAATTCAATTACTCCCGCTCAATTATCAAATGTTCTTTTGCCTTCTAAAAATCTATTCAATATGGCAGCGGCAGCATATAAGACTTATATTGATTGGACGGATGGGAATGTTAATGGATATAGTTATTATCCTTCAGCATACGCCTCTGATTTTATACCGGTTACTGCCGGAGCTGTTTATTCTTGTAATACGGCTATTCTTTATAAGGCGTTCTATAATTCCAATTATGTTTTTGTATCAGGCAGTATGGCAGGAACTTATCCTGTAACTATACCCGCAGGATGTTCATATATCCGTATAACCGCAGATAGCGCTAATCTTGCAAATATACAGTTTGAGGCAGGGCAATATCAAACTTCTTATTTCCCTTATGGATATACGTCGAAGTGGCAATATGTAAATCCAACTCCGCCGACTTTGCAATGGGCTTCCGATGGGGATAGTATTACCCGGGAAGGTTATTGGCAGCCTGCCGTAGCAAAGGCATTAAATATTATAAATACTAATCTTGGCATACCGGGAACAAGAGTTTCTTTGATGGGGGGAAGCGATTCTATGGGGATGTGTTCAAATTATAGAGTAGGGCGTATCCCATCAAACAGTAATATAATAACTTTACTTGGCGGAACAAATGATTGGGCAGGAAATGCGGCTTTGGGAGATACAAGCAGTATGGATTCTACAACCTTTTGCGGTGCATTGAATGTTTGGATTAAAAAAGTTACAACGGCTTTCCCAACTGCAAGAATATTCTTACTTACGACTACATACGGAGAAATGTCCGGCGAAGCAGGTACCTGGACAAATACTTATACAAATTTAATTGGCTTAACAACGAGAGATTATGCAAATGCAGTTATTCTTGCCGGTAAGAGGAATAGTATTCCTGTAATTGATTTGAATAATGATTGCGGCTGGAATACTTATAATATAGGAACTTTTTTACAAGATGGTATCCATCCTAATGCTTTAGGCGCAGCAAGAATGGCGAATGTGATAATAAAAAAGATACAGGGATTATTACCGTAAAGTGGATATAAAAAAATACAAAAAATTTCTTAAACCCGAATTACATCCTATGCTGAATGATATTATACAAGCTGCAGGTACAGTAGTAAATAAATTACCGCCTGTAAATACTACGGCTGATAATGCAAGGTTTTTTGTAAAAAATTCGGACGGCACACATTCAGAATATATAAAGATTGACGGTAAGTTTAAAAAAGGGAGTACATTCTCATAATATTTAATCCGCAAAACCTCCGGGGTTTTTCTAAACCCAGGAGGTTTAATGTCATTAAATAATACAGGAAGTTAAAACAATGGATACGGAAATAAGGGAAATATTGGATTCAATGAATCAGAAAATCGATTCATTAAGTAGTAAGGTAGATTTAATGAATGAAATTTGTGTAAAGAATGGCGGCGGCAGGCACGTCATTTATAAGCGGAATGAGTTTTGCCAAATGTTATACGACAGACACTCGCTTGTAAAACTAAGCGAAAATTTTTACAAATATGCGCTTGTTGTATTAGTTGCATTACAGATAGTTCAATTTTTTGTTAAAAAATAAAGGGAATAAAATGAAAATATTACAGTTCTTTCAGGAAGAAAACGGACAGTTTTCTTCATCAAGGTTGTTAGCATTTTTAGTTGCAGTTGCAATGGTAGTTGATTATATGTATTCGGTTTTCGCTACTACAGCACATGCCTGGCATCCTGACCTCAACTTAGTGCTTATTCTTTTAACGGTAGTAACCGGTAAAGCAGTAGGCAAGTTCGGTGAAACCAAAACTACAACGGATACTTTAACGACGGAGTCAAAATGATTAACAAAGCGGGTGAACAGCTCACTAAATCTTTTGAATCGTTAAGGCTAAAGGCATATAAAGATAGCGCCGGAGTATGGAGTATCGGATGGGGGCATGCATCTGATAACTATTTCCCGGTTTTGCCCGGCTCTGTTATTACGGAGGATAAAGCCGAAGAACTTTTTGTCCATGACATTGGCAATGCGGAAGCTACTCTGAAACATCAATTACCAAACCTGACTACCGGACAGGCATGCCTACCGGACAGGCAGGCAGGTTGGCAAAATCTTAATGAAAATCAATATGCCGCTTGTGTGGATTTCGTTTATAACAGAGGCACGCTTAAATGGCATAGCGGCGCCGAAACTAAGTTGCATGAATTGTTACTTGCCGGACAATATGACCGGGTACCCGATGAGTTTTTAACCTTTACGAAAGATATAGAAGGTCATGTATTGGAGGGTTTATTAAGAAGGCGCACGGCTGAAAAGAATTTATTCATTCAACCTTGCATTATTCCCCTCCCGGGAAGCCTGTCCCGATTCGATCGGGAGGGTATAGGGGTGAGTTGAAGACTTTAACAATTTTATAAAATAATGAGTCATAAATGGAAAAAATATATTTAATTTTAGCAGTTACGATTGCTTTAATATTTGCCGGCTGCGGTTCTACAAAGACAACTACAAATGAAACTACGACTGTAGATACTCATATTGTGAATATTCCTGTAACGCCGATTCGTAATGATGAAACTTTACCATGGGATACTACTTCCTGGCACTCGGAAACAGTTACGCCTGCCGGAGATAGTATTAAAACAACGATTACCGAAGTAATCAATCCCAAAAAACCTAAACAAAAGCCTTCACTCCATATAGTACAGACAATAATACCGGCTCCGGTTAGCTATATTGATACCACGGCAATAAATAAAACTCAATCAACACAAGTGATTAAGGCTGCTAATCCGGTTATGGCTGCAATCGGAAATTTTGTGAGCTTCGTGTTAAAGTTTCTTTGGTGGTTGATTTTTGGCGCTGCTGTTATTGCGGGTGTGGTTTATGCAATTAAGAAAAAACTTATTCAGGCATTGTTAAAGTAATATGCCAATGCCGGCTGTTACAAATTGCCCCGACGCCTGTCCGCCGTTAGGCGGATTTAAGTCGGGGCAATTAAAAAATATTTTTCCTTATACAATACACTGCAAAGGTTTACAAATATGGCAGATCAAGGACAACCGGTAAATGTAATTCTTGAATTCTCACCAATTCAGACGGATGAAGAATTAAAATCCAATAGCAGGATGGTATTAGGCTATTTATCTGCCAGGTATGAGTCCGATGCGGACTTAACCGTTACAATATATTTTAAGCGGGATGATGATATGGATTGGGAAAATACAGACCCGATAATATTAAGCGCACAGGAAGGCAGATACTTTGGGAAATTACCTTTAAGCTTAAGCGTAATTGATTATTACGTAACTGTGGAATCAAGTCCGGTTGAAAATTTTTGGATTAGTTCGTTAAAGGTTTTAATGAAAACTTTACCGGCAGGTAAATTCGGTTAAATTAATTTAGGAGCTTATTATGGCATTAGATCAGGCTAAAGCGCAGGACATTTGGAATCAGCTATACGGGATGAATACTCAAATGGTTAATCCATTTGAAAGCTATCAGAATCCATTTAGTTATGGTACGGAATCACAAAACTTGAATACTATTTATGGTAATGAGAGATCTGATATAGAAAGAAATACTAATGAGGATATTTCCGGTCAGCAGCAGAAAGCTGCGCAAAGTATGGCTTCCAGAGGAATAACCGGAGGCAGTCTTCTTACAGATACACAAAAAGGAATAGCTTCAAATATTAATAAGCAGAAATATAATGCTCTTTCCCGGCTTGGGACGAACCAGGCTAATGCTGCACTTAATCTTCAAAATTTGTTTAACCAAAATCAATTTGATATTACAAAAGCAGGCGTAGGCGTTAATCAGCAAAATGTACAGAATCAATTGCAGCAGTCCGGTCTGCTTTCCAGTTTCTTGAACCAAAGAGAACAATTAGGCTTAGAGCAGGAAAATGAACCCGGAACATTGGCTGATATTTTCAGCGGATTACAGACTGCCGCAAAAGTAGGCAGTATTCCTATGTCCGGCGGAACAAGTCTATTGGGATTATTATAAGGAGAATATTATGGCTAAAGGCGATTTAACAAGGGCAGTAAGACAGACCGGAGGCTTGAACCCGGTAGTTGCTGCGCTTCAGGATATTTGGGCTAAGAAAGCACAACAGGATTATTATAATACTATTCTTGATTCGTATAACAAGGCATATCAGGGAGAACAAAATTTGGGAAATCAACCGGCTAATGCGAATCCC
>PLNZ01000156.1 GCA_003142915.1 Ignavibacteriales bacterium
GATTTTGTTCTTTCGCCTGAGGAGATTGCTCAAGAAATAGCACAAATTGCGAATGCATAGGGAATATGGGGTGGCAAAAAAATTAAACTATTTGCACTTTTGTATTAGTAATTGAACAAGTAATTACCTTTTATTGAAGACTTTTTGTACGAAAAGATCACACTCTTTTGAAGCAGCGATATAGACTTGTTTGGAAGGCATAGTGCTTGTTTTGAATCCAAATGCACTGCATGCATAAGGACGGTCTTTTTCCCAAATCACTTTGAAATGTGCGCATTTTCTACAATCTACCGGCATGCTTTATCCTTTTCATGATTTATTATCGAAGGGATCAGGCGGAAATTTAAAGTCCATTAATTTATTTGCAAAAATGACTAAAGGTTTTACTATATGATACTTCGTCACCTATATTATGTCATCTTTTTTATGTTGTGCCCAAATGGAGATATACTTATTAAAAATGTTTGATTTAGAAATAAAACCGACATATTTGTTATTATCTGTAACTGCTAAATTCCAAATTTGTTTTTCTTCAAATATCCGAACTACTTCATTTACATCTTTACTGATATCAACTGACTCGAAATTAGTATTCATTACTTCATTAACTAAAATTACATCATAGACTTCCGTATCGATCATCACTTCACGTACATCATCAAGAGTTACTATTCCAACTAATTTTTCATTGTTGTCAATTACAGGGAATAAATTTCTTTTTGTTTTTGTAATCTGTTCAACAAGTTGCCGGAATGTCATATACGGTTTAATCTTTACAAAATCTTTTTCAATTAATTCGTTGAGTTTTAACTGCTGTACAAAATATTTTTCTTTTTCAGATCTGAAATGGATTCCTTTGTTGGCCAGCGATGTAGTATAAATTGAATAAGGATGAAAATAGCGAGAGATAAATAATGATAATGCAGTCACAATCATAAGCGGCACGATGAGTACATAACCGCCGGTAATCTCGGCTATTAAAAATATTCCTGTGAGTGGCGCATGAAGCACACCGCTTAAAACTCCAGCCATTCCTACAACTATGAAATGAACATGATTAAGCTGAATAAGTCCGAAATAAGCTGCTGCGTGTGCCAGGAAAAATCCCGCTACTGCACCTGTAAAAAGGGAAGGGGCTATTATGCCGCCGTTTCCCCCCGAATCAATTGTTAATGAGGTCGCAATAACTTTAGTAACTATTATCAATGCGCTGAATATAAGTAATGCGATTTCGGGATTTGAAATTGAACTGAAAATGCTGCCTGTTAATAAATCCTTATAGTGGCCTGATAACAAAGTTATAACAGTTGAATATCCTTCGCCGAATAAAGGAGGAACAATATAAATTATTGCACATAGAATAATTCCGCCAATGTGAGCTTTAAAGTATTTTCTTTTATATTTTTCAGCTAAATGTTCCAGGTAAATTGTTGTTTTAATCATATAAAGAGAGATAAAACCGCAAAGAATTCCCAGCAGGATATAGTAAGGAATTGCATATAACTGCCAACCCTCGGTAACAAGGTAAAATAATTGACCGCTGTATAGAAATTTTGAAAGAACTGCCGATGAAGCAGAAGAAATAATAAGAGGAATAAAAGAAGAGACGGTTACTTCCGGCAGCAATACCTCAATTGAAAAGATTACTCCTGCAATAGGGCTGTTAAATATTGCAGATATCCCAGCCGCTGCGCCGCAAGCCAGCAATAGTGTTTTTGCATTATAATTGAGTTTTAATTCCTTACCAATATTTGAACCTATTGAAGCACCCATAACAACAATCGGAGCTTCCAGTCCGGCGGATCCTCCCATTCCAATAGTAACTCCGCTGGTTAACATATGAGAGAATATGTTCCTGCGGGGGATTTCGGAATTTTTCCTTAGAATAGAATAAATAACATTACCGAGTCCTTTACTTATATAACCGCTGAATATTAATTTTATAATTAAAAGAGATAATAAAATACCCGCTAGAGGAGTAAAGTGAGATATAAAATGTATTCCGAATTTATCAAATAAAAATTTCGGTTCTTGCTGAAAGAAATGAACTACTTTTTTAAGAAGGGCAGCCGCTAATCCGGATATAACTCCAACAATGAGGCATGCAATAATAAGAAAGGTCTTCTGATCGATCTTCTCTCGAAGTATATTTACTAATTTTCTATTATTATGCCTGAAATTCAATAATAAATATCTGAAAAATCTTTTCAATAGTTAACCCAAACGTTATGCTCAAAATTACGAAAATTGTTTGTTTATTATCTTCTCTGAATTAACGCACTGCTGCCGCTTGTAAATATGGGCGAGTTGGCGGTACTTTATTGTTTTCTGTTTTTATTTATTTCAGCCAAGGGTTCCGGAATGTTTAGTGTTGATCATTATCTGGGGGAAGAATAACTAAATATGTAAAGAACGGGTAAATTAGTAATTTTCTTATTTATTGAAAATATGTATACTGATTTTTTGTTCTTTAAAAAGTTTGATTCACTTATTGAACTTCTTTTACATTTTAAACGTTTTATTATGTCAGATCCATTAGATTTATTCTGAATGTAACGGAAAGGAGTGTTTAATTTAAAAATAACATTCAGTATCACTATCAATATAAATTTATCGAATAGAAGATTATTAAGAATAAAATCTTCTGTTTAGAAGCCATAACATTCAGAATTATTTTCCCTTCAATTCTTTTTTACTAGTAGTAGACAATAAACATATCTTTATGAAATTCAATAAAAACATAATTATTCGGAAAGGGATTAAAAATGATTAGGAAAATATTCCCGATTGTAGTTTCGATGTTATTTTTACTTTTAGTTATTTTATATGCCGTTAGTTGTTCAAATAATGAAAATAATAAATCTATGACACAAGCCGAAATGGCTGTTCGGGGAAAATATCTTGTAGTAGCTACCGGATGCAATGATTGCCATTCGCCAAAAATGATGACAT
>PLNZ01000210.1 GCA_003142915.1 Ignavibacteriales bacterium
GAAGGAAGGCGTAGCCCGACTAGAGTTATCCTAATGCTGCAATCAAATAATCTCGTCTTTTATCGCTTTTAATCCTAATTAAGTTTGGACGTGGGCAAGTTGAAGATGAACCAATAATTCATCGTTTAGGTTTGGGAAAAAAGTTAAGAAGAAATCCCAGAGAAATAAATATCATAGATAATATCAATTTATAATTTTGCATTAATATAAATATTCTTCTAATTTTTAAATTTTAGGAAATTACTTTTATGACTGAAAAAGCTTTTGATAAAGGACGGAAGATAAATCATTTTTATTTTCTCAAGATATTACAGGGGCTATTTTTTATTTTATTTATAAGTAATGTAAAAGGACAGGATTTTGAGGAAAGTAAAAATTATTTATATTCGGATAAAATTAATTCACCGGGCGGCCTGCTCTATAAGCCGGAATCTATCAACAATATTAATCGTTATGCTTTATCAAATTCAAATTTGACAGATGCAGACGGTACTGCGGCACCCGATTTAAATCTCTTCGGCAATTTTGGAAATAATATTCTTGACAGCTTTAAGGGAAAGAATATTTATTTCCATTTAGGCGGCATTGCTTCTACTTATATACTTGTAAATAGCGACGTAGATTATTATGTGGAAAAATTTTTTAATGAGCATGAAGAATATGGGAAATTTGCACAGCCCATTGTTTATACCGGAATGTATTTGCCGTTTGTAGTAGGCGGAGGGCTTTTTGCTTATGCCAAGCTTGATAATAATAATGAAGCTTTAGGAGCTTCATTCGCCGTATTACAGGCAAGCTTAATTGAATTTTTATATAATTCGACGCTTAAAGCTATAACCGGGAGATCTAATCCTGACTGGAGAGACAACACCGATATGGAGTCATTAAGCAAGACTTTCCACTTTGGTTTTTTACGGGGTGGGATTTTTTGGGGCTGGCCCTCAGGACATACTTCCTCCACTATGGCTGTTGTTTCAGCATTGACAAATTATTATCCTGATAAAACATGGTTAAAAATCTCCGGTTATTCATTGGTAGCATATACTATCTTCGGAGTTTCGTCGGTTAACAGGGGAGGAATGCACTGGTTTTCCGATGCCATAGCCGCAGCTTTAATGTCATACGCAATCGGATCGACTGTCGGCAAATATTATCGAAATATTTATTCGTCAAAGAGTACAACAAGTACAAGTTCAGCATCTATTTATTCTGATCCTTCAATAAATCCTTTAGGATTAAATTTATCATTTCAGCTTTAAAAGTGAAAATATTTATATGCTTATCTGAAGATTTTAGCTCTTAACGACTACTGACTGTGGCAATCGCTACACAAATTATTTTCCCACGAATTACCGACATCTACAGGATGTCGGTATTTCACACCGGTTAATGAAAGTTCAGGCTTTCCGTTTTCAAATTGTTCGGATAAAATTGTGTGGCATATATTGCAGTCTTTAGGTATAACCTTCCCATCGGAACTGACATGCTTGCCATCGTGGCAGCGAAAACATCCTGGCGAATATAAATGCCCAATGTTGTTGGGAAATTTATGCCAGCTTACATTCATTTCGGGGAAATAATTACGTGTATAAATTTTTTGAACTTCCTGGACTGCTTTTTCAATCTGAATTTTTTTACCGGTCGCAATATCAGGATAGTTTACATTATAAAAATCTTGTATGATGGTTCTTATACTATCCAGTGCAATTTCTTTTTTCGTATATCCCGCTTCAAGAGCCTGAACAGAGATACTCTTTGCATATGGAAGCTGCGGATCAATATCTGAAGCAGCAATTAAATTATTCACTGATGAGGCAGGTGGATTATAAATATGTGATGGCCGGTTATGGCAGTCGATGCAATCCATCCTCCTCATATTTTCTTCTTTCATCTGTTCCTTCGGCAATTTAATCGCAGTACTGCGGTAAACCGTCTCTTTTCCATTTAAAGATTTTGTCTTAACCCATGGAATTATCTGTCTTTCCCCATCGGTTGCAATATAGGTTACTTCGTTTGCAATATTCATGTGCCAATGAATGCCTGCTGTTACACCGGATTCTTCATTCCCTCCGCCTATATTTATAGAAAGCGTTAAAGACATTTTTGAATTTTCTTCATCTGATAAATAATAATTTTTAACTTTCTCCATCCTACTATAAAAAGCTTTCGGCCAATGGCATTGTTCACAGGTTTCACTGGCAGGACGTAAGTTCTTAATCGGTGTTGGTATTGGTCTAGGATACTTATTAAAGATTACGGAATATATTTGATATGCACCGGAAATTTTTGACCTCACATACCAATCGGCACCGGAGCCAATATGACATTTAACACAGCCTACACGTGCATGCGGAGAATTCTGATAAGCAGTATATTCGGGAGTCATTACACTATGGCAAACCATCCCACAAAACTGATCCGAATCAGTATATTCATAAGCCTTAAAGCTTCCGAATGCTGAAAAGAGTAAAAGAAGCACCGTCCCAACTGAAAAAATTATAGCCGCCCTTCTATGCTTAGGATCATTCAAATCTATTTTGGGAAGGGCATGATCTCTATGAAGTCCTCTTGTTTCTCTTCTATGTTCCCGTATAATACCATATAGAATTACTGCTAAACCGGCAAGTAAAAATGCAGGCAAAATTACAAAGGCAATTATCCCCATATAAGGTTTATGCTCGGAAGAAAGAGCGTCAAGCAACATTAAAAAAAGAATAAGCCCAAAGCTGGTTGCAGCAATTACAGCGCCTGTAAATGTAACAGGGTTATANNATCCTTTTTGTCTTCTTTCAATTTTTCTTTTTCTTCTTCAAACTTTTTCTGTTTTATTTTATCAAGTTCAAGAGGATGTTCTTCAATCATTTCTTCTTCGGTAATCTTGCCGGTAATCCAGGAGGTGCTCATCGGGTATATTTCAGGATTAAATATTACAAAGTAAAAATGCCAGACTACTATTGCCAGAAAAGCCATCCATGCTTCATAATAATGAATTGTTCTTGCAATATCCCAGCCAAGTTTTGTAAATAACCCTATAAATGTATTGTCAAACCACATAATCAATCCTGTAAACGACATTACAATGGTCCCCCAAACAAGAGCCCAGTACTCTGCCTTTTCAATATAACTAAAGCGGTCTAATCTTGGTTTTACTTTGGATAAGCCGAGGTTAAATTTAGCAACTCCAATTGCATCGAACAGGTCTTGCCGTCTTGGGAACAAATCCTTTACTAATTGTCTTCCTCTTTCCGTAAAGGCTATATAATATATATGATATAAACTTGTTGCTATTAAAATTACTGCGGCTATACGGTGTAATATGCTCCTATATTCAAATGTATTTTCACTCAAATCCCTAATATGTGAAACCCACCATGAATTCGGGAATTGAAGCATAAAGCCGGTAACTACAAGAGTAATAAAACTTAATGTAAGAAGTATATGCTGAATTCTTTCACTAACACTCATTCTTAGATATAATGCATGACCATGACTTTCGCCCGAAAGCATGCCCAACTGTCTAAGTTTCTTTATACGCGATTTCTTAATAAAATCAAGAAGGTTGTGTATCAACATTCCGCCTATTATCGAAAAGATCATAGCTATATAAATTGAAGCTATCCAGTAAAGAATCGGATCGCTTTTTTCATTGGTTATGGCTACATGAATTTTACCGACGGCAAAATTTTCATTTGCACCCGGGTGGCACTTGCCGCATGTTTTTGCGAGATTAGCTTTATATACTGAAGATGCAGGGTCATTAGGAGATCTTATATTATGAACACCATGACAGCTTGCACAATTTGCAACAATGGTTGAACCGCCCTCAAGCGCCATTCCGTGATAACTGCTATTAAATGTTGATTCCCTATTTGGATTCAAACCATACTTAGCTGAAAGTTTAACTGAACTATGGCAAGGCGAACATACCTGCGCGGAAAGATTTGCATAAGCCGTCGGTGAATTAGGATCATTATGCATTAAAATATTATGCTCACCGTGACAGTTTGTGCAGACAGGAGCATCTATGCTTCCTTTCTTTAATACAGCAACTCCATGTACACTTTGCTTGTATTCATCAGCTATTTGCGAATGGCATTGTGAGCATGTATTTGGAATATTAAATCTATTTACTGTCGATGTCGGGTCACTGCCGGGCTTTACGGAGTGCGCTGTATGACAGCTTACACAATTTGCGACCTGACTGTTTCCACTAATAAGAAGTTTACCATGAACACTATTTTCATAATCAGCAATAAAACCTGCTGATGGAGAAGTTCTTTCCCTGATTTCCAGATTATTAAGATGGCAAGATACACAAAGCTTTTCCTGTGTAAGTTTAAGCTGTGCCTGCTCTCTTTTTACCATAATTCCCGTAATCTGGTTCTTATGGCATGTAAAGCAATTCGGAGCGCCTTTAATTCCTTCTTTCAATCCTGTTGCATGCGCAGAAAGAAGATATTTTTCTTTTTCAGATTTATGACAGTTTCCACAGGCATCTACTATATTGGTATTATAAAATTTTGACCCGGGCGTCTTTGGTGAAATAATATCATGGGTACCATGACAATTTTTGCAATTAACATCTTCACCTCCTGTTATTGAATTTGCTTTCATCATTTGCGGATGGAACGGATGTTTTAATGCTGCATCCATATGGCAGGATTTGCAGTCTATAGGCTGAATATTTTCTTTATGCGGAGTATTGTTGATATCAAAACCTGCATGGCATGCAATACATTGAAGCTTTTGATGTGCAGAATGAGAAAGAGTACTTGCATTAACAAAAAGTGAAATTTTCTTTTTGTTTTTCTCCATTGTTAACGTACTGTCGCTATGACAGGTTAGACAGTCATCATTAGTCTGCGAGCTGATTTTAATAGAGGAGAAAAATAGAAGAAGAAATAAAATTATTATAAACAGTGCATTATAGTTTTTACGATGCGCTTTAATTTGATGGAGTTTGATATTTTTATTTTCTAAATGCGGATTGGAAACAATCATGAATACCTGCCTGAAATTCCAAGTAATTCTTAAAAAAATATAGTATTATTTTTCAATGCAATAATACCTAACTTAATTCAATTTTATCTTTGCTTTAATTTACTAAATTTCAAAATGTAGTGTAATTACTTACTATATATTTTTTACAATAATAACCACAAAATCTATTATTTTCACCCAATATTAAAAGCAAATCCAAAGAGGGCTACGACCAGAAAAACAAATAACAAATAAAATATAACATTTTTCATCGCTTTTCCCTTTAAAAATTTAAAATTAGTTAATCCTTTGATTGATTACTTTTTTAATTTTTTGAATTTAAAATTGCCGGTTTTAATTCAAAATTTCCGTTTATTAAAAGATAAATCTATATCCCATCATTGTGTAATAAAATAAAAAGCTGCACAACAATGACAAAGAATATGCCGTGAATGAATTTCTAAAAAATCATGTTACAACGCTGAAAATTGTAGAAATAAATCACAATTGAGAAATTCAATATTAATAAATTCTCACTATCGAGATGTAATATATTCAATATGTAGAATTTACTAACATTATTTTATTAAAAATATGCTATTTAATGAAAAAACTTTTATTGATTCTGTATTTTAAAATATACTAATTTCGCTATTCGCTTGAAAATTCATTAACGTCTTTATAAAATTAAAATGAAGAATAATAGACAATTTTATATTTTTTTCAGCTTAGGAGATAATGCTAAATAGTAGGAAAGAACATTATATGGCACCGTTTCTATACTTTGTTAACGGAGAAACAGATTATTGAAAAGGAAAGGTTTAATATATTTAGATTTGAAATATTATTTATCAGTTTAGCCATTCATCATAAATAAATTTTTAATTGACTCCGTTTCGTCCTCGCCTGATAATAAATTAATATATTCATTTTGGGATGAAAGGTATTTATAATCTTTTTCCCAAGTTGTAATGTTTTTTACAATATCTTTTAAAGCATCAGCAATAAAATATACTTCTTCATTGGTCATGGTTGGGTGCAATGACGTGCGAATCCATCCCGGCTTTTCGGAATAATCACCATGATTAATTTTCTCAATAATTTTATGAGACTGCATAGGGCTCACTTGCAGTAAGTAATGGGCATAAGTTCCCGCACAGGAGCAGCCTCCCCTAACCTGGATTCCGAAACGGTCATTAAGAAGTTTAACTATCAAATTGTAATGGATATTATCAATATAGAAAGAAATTGCTCCAAGTCTTTCTTCAATATTATCTGCAAGAATATGCAGTTTTGGAACTTTTCTTAATTCTTCAAATGCAGTTTTTACAAGTTCTTTTTCTCTTTCTTCAATATTCTTCACAGTCATCTTCTCCTTAAGCTGAACGCATAAAGCCGCTTTTATAGATTGAAAGAAAGCAGGAGTGCCCCCGTCTTCACGAAGCTCAATATTATTTATAAATTTATGTTCTCCCCATGGATTTGTCCAATCCACAGTACCACCGCCGGGATTATCCGGTACCCGGTTATGGTAAAGTTTTGAGTCAAATATTATTATTCTGGGAGTTCCTGGTCCACCAAGAAATTTATGAGGGGAAAAGAAAACAGCATCAAGCTTTTCAAGCGGATCTTCCGGATGCATATTCATATCGGAATATGGAGCAGAACATGCAAAATCGATAAAACAAAAACCTTGGCTATCATGCATTAACTTTGCCATTTTATGATATGATGTTTTTACCCCAGTAACATTTGAACATGCTGAAAAAGAACCTATTTTGAGTTTTCTATCTTTATAAATATCCAATTGTTTCTGTAAATCGTTAATGTCCACCCTACCTTCATCAGTCGGAGCAATACATACAACATCCGCAATAGTTTCCAGCCAGGAAGTTTGGTTGGAGTGATGCTCCATATGAGTAATAAATATTACAGGTATTAATTCATTAGGAAGATTAACGTATGTTTTAAGCTGCTCGGGAATTTTCAACCCCAAAATTCTTTGAAATTTATTTACTACTGCCGTCATTCCGGAACCGGCAGTAATTATAACATCGTCGGAGCCGGCGTTTACATGTTTCTTAATCAAATTATGAGAATAATGATATGAGAGCGTCATAGTTACACCGGTAACAGAAGATTCGGAATGAGTATTTCCTATGAGCGGACCAAATGTTTCCAGCATCTTTTTTCCAATCGGTTCATAATGTCGTCCGCTGGCTATCCAGTCAGCATAGACTATCTTTTTTTCTCCATAAGGAGAAAGAAATGTTTTATCAATTCCTACTATATTGTTCCTGAACGAACTGAAATACTTTTCTAACGAGTTCATTATGTTCTCTTTAAATATTATAGTTCAATAACTAATTGTTGTATTGGTTATAATTTAATGATAATAATTGCAAAATTCTTGCCTTAGGAAAATAACACCACATAATTTTCAGGCACTTAATACAATTCTATTTGAATATTGTAAATAAGTTTTAACTTGAGACAATTTTTTTTATTTTTACCTTAAACTCTAAAGGAAAACTTTAACCAGGACATGCATTATATTATTGGAATAGACGGAGGAGGAACCAAGACCAACTGTATAGTTACGGATCTTGAAGGAAAAATATTGTATGAATGCAGCAGCGGAGCCTCTAATTTTTTAGTGCAGGAAATGGAAAAAGTTTCAGAAACTATTTTCGGATTAATCGAAAAGTGTAAAAACCATTTAAACTTCAGCTACCCTAATATAAAAATAATACTTCTCGGTACAAGCGGTGCAGGGCGAAAAAACGATTCGAAAAGATTAGAAAAAGTATTTACTGAATATTCTACACATCGGGGGGTGACATTTAATTGTTTTAAAGTTGAAAGCGATGCCGTTATTGCACTGGAAGGAGCTTTTCCAGGCAAACCGGGTTGTATTTTAATTGCCGGTACAGGATCAATTCTGTTTTGCAAAGACAATCAAGGCAGAACTCACCGCGTAGGAGGATTCGGAAAATTATTGGGCGATGAAGGCGGAGGTTACTCAATAGGTAAAAAGGGGCTCAAAGTAATATCTAAAGAATTGGACGGTAGAAGCGATATAAGTATTATCTTAAAACTTTCCGCTAAAAAATTTGGAATTAACTCACCGGAAAAGTTAATTGAGGAAGTATATATAAATAAGATGGAAATTTCTGCGGTTGCACCTATCGTGTTAAAAGCCGCCGAACAGGGAGATAAAGAATCATTAAAAATAATAGATGAAGAATCCGAAGAATTAGTTTTACATATCCTGGCTATGATAAAAAAAGTAGGAAAACCAGCTCTTAATGTTGCATTAGTCGGCGGATTAATTAATCATGATAATATTTACTCCAGAACTCTCCGTAAAAAAATGATTTTGGAAATCCCCGGTGTAAATATAAAAGAGCCTGAGTACACTCCTGCCATGGGAGCCATATTAATGGCAAAAAAAATTTTAAGCTCTAAAAATTTATGAGCTCATTTTTGATACCCGGTAAAAGAACCTTAATAAACAGCTTTCATTAATTGCCTTAAAATCCAAAAGATAGTGATGCCTGAAGAAAAAATCGCTGTACGAAACCCATGGACATGGGTTCCATCATTATATTATGCTGAAGGGATTCCATATGTTTTAGTAATGACTGTTTCGGTTCTCTTTTATAAGCAAATGGGTTTGACTAATACAGAAATTGCTCTTTACACAAGCTGGTTTTATCTGCCCTGGGTAATTAAACCTTTATGGAGCCCGATAGTAGATATAATTAAAACAAAGCGGATTTGGATAGTTTTAATACAATTCATTATTGGGATTGGACTCGGAGGGTTTGCCCTTACTATTCCGCTTTCAAACTATTTCAAATACTCAATGATTTTTTTCTGGCTGATTGCCTTCAGCTCTGCAACTCATGATATCGCTGCCGATGGTTTTTACATGCTTGGGCTTTCGCAAAAGGACCAAGCACTCTTTATAGGTATACGAAGTCTTTTTTACAGGTTAGCAATGATCAGCGGTCAGGGCGCTTTCATAATTTTAGCGGGTTATTTACAAACCAAAACGCAAAATATCCCAAAAGCATGGTCGTATACTTTTTTTGTACCGGCTGTGTTATTTTTGATATTTTCGATGTACCATAAACTTATTTTGCCGCATCCTAAAGCCGACATGCATGCAATCGCTGATAAATCAAAGGACTTTTTAAGAGAGTTTTTTAAAACATTTGTATTATTTTTTGAAAAGGAAAATATCTGGCTGACATTAGGGTTTTTATTGATATACCGCTTAGGGGAAGCACAGTTAATTAAGATAGCCCTACTGTTTTTAAAAGACGGTGTAATTAAAGGCGGTTTGGGATTGTCCATAGAAGAAATAGGTTTTGTTTACGGTACCATCGGATTAATTTCACTTATACTTGGCGGAATTCTTGGCGGGTTTTTAGCTTCAAAAGGCGGCTTAAAAAAATGGATCTGGTGGATGTTTGTGGCTATAAATATTCCACACATTCTTTACATTTATATGTCCTATGCACAACCTTCTAACTTAATAACTATCAATTTATGCGTTGCCGGAGAACAATTCGGGTATGGGTTTGGTTTCACTGCATATATGCTTTATATGATCTATGCTTCCAAAGGTAATTTTAAAACCGTTCACTATGCGATTTGTACAGGCTTTATGGCTTTAGGTATGATGATTCCCGGAATGTTCAGCGGGTGGATTCAAGAAGCCTTAGGCTATCAGCGCTTTTTCATCTGGATATTTCTTACGATGATTCCCGGCTACTTTATAATAAAAGTAATCAAAATTGATCCTGAATTCGGAAAGAAAACAGAGAGTTAACAATTGGATTAAAGCTTGACCTTCTAAACTTATAATTCATCTGCAAATGTTTAATATTTTTAGCGTCAATTAGTTTTGTCATAAAGTGATCCCTTGAGAGTAACAGATATAATCGCGTTTATTATGAGTATGTCTTAGGAATGATCTCTGTTTCACTCTGATACAAAAGCCCTCCTCCAATCTCAAAATAATCTGTACAGTTTTTCGATCAATCTTTTACGAAATGCCACATCCTCTTTTTATTGAAAATGAACTTATTATTCTATTTATCATTTTAAGCTATTCACTTCAAAATTTGGAACGGTTATTGCGTTACTACCTAAAAATCAGATTAGAGGCTCGATATGGCGATGAAAGGAACAAATATGAATAAAACACTGAACGCTGTAATAGTAGATGACGACATCCAATCCAGAAATATTCTTGGAATATTGCTAAAGAAATTTCCCCAGGTTAAAGTTGTGGGAGAAGCGTCTAACATCACATCGGCTGTCGATATAATAAAAGAAACAAAACCTGATAGTATCTTCCTTGACATCCAGCTTGGTGCAAACAGTGGTTTTGAATTGATCGATAAAATATCCGATAATGCTAAAGTAATTTTTATCAGCGCTTATGATAATTATGCAATACGTGCTTTTGAAGTAAACGCATTGGATTATTTATTGAAGCCGTTTCAAAAGGAAAGGCTTGCAGTAACTGTTTCACGACTGATTGCAATAAAAGACAAAAACGGTAAAATTGAGACAAAAGATTTAAATACAAATTTAATTTTATCTAAAAATATTGATGAAGAAACTACTGCCTCCGAAAGGAAAGCCAAAATAATTGATTTTGAATTACACGATAAATTTGACGGTGAAGATTTAGATAGTACGAAATTGGAAGACGATGCAGAAGAAAGCGCTTCAAACATTGACCAATCTAAACGACTAGAATACGATGACAGGCTTTTCATAACCATAGACGGAGTTTCAAAATTCATTAAAATTAGTTTCATTCAATGTATTACAGCCGAGAAGGATTACTCTTATATCTATCTTACCGGCGGCAAGAAGTTTCTTATCCTAAAACCAATGGTTGAATGGGAAGAAAGATTAACTCCAAAATATTTCGTTAGGATTCACAGATCGACAATTGTTAATCTTGAATATGTAGAAAAAATTGAGAAATGGTTCAATGCTTCTTACCGGGTTTATATGCAAAATATAAGTGAACCGTTTCAGATGAGCAGAAGATATGCTTCAAAGCTAAAAGAGAGATTTAAATAATCCAATAACTCATTCCCGAATAAATAAGCTATGCTAATTTCTCACCTATTTTAGAGCGGCATCACACAAATTTATAATTTTCCAAAGTATTTTTTATTGGGATTTGTTGTGTCATATCCCATTATTCCCTTTCAAATCTTGAATCTAAATAACTATTTTAGGAAAGAGAATGATATAATTGCGGATTTTTTATCAATTATTAAAGAAATTTTTATGGAGAGTTTTTATGCTTGGAGCACATACAAGAAAAAACATTATTATAAGGATGGTAATATCAGCGCTTTCATTAGTATTATGTTGCAATTATAGTAATGATAATACGGATAAGACTAATTATTCAGGTATAAGTTTGCCATCCGGTTTTAAAATAGACACTTATGCTGAAAATGTTGTTGGAGCACGTTCAATGGTATTAAGCCCGAACGGAATTCTTTATGTGGGTACAAGAGATGCGGGAAAAGTTTATGCAATATTAGATACCAACAATGATTATAAAGCAGATGAAATAATTACTATTGCCAGCGGACTTGATATGCCGAACGGAGTTGCTTACAAAGACGGTGCATTATACGTTGCGGAAATAAACCGCATTATTCGGTTTGACAATATCGATGCTAATCTAAAACATCCTCCAAAACCTGTAATTGTTTACAATAATTATCCCACCGAACATGCGCACGGATGGAAATTTATAAGACTAGGTCCCGACGGAAAGCTTTATGTACCTGTAGGTGCGCCATGTAATATTTGTATGCCCGATAACCGGCACGGTTGTATAACAAGAATGAATCCAGATGGCAGCGGGTATGAAGTATATGCTTCCGGTGTAAGAAATTCCGTGGGCTTTGATTGGGACCCAATAACAAAAGAACTTTGGTTTACAGACAATGGCAGGGATATGCTTGGAGATGACCTTCCGCCGGATGAATTGAACCATGCACCGCAACAAGGAATGAACTTTGGATTTCCCTATGTGTACGGCGATAATATACCAAACCCTGAATTTGCCGATCAGGATAAAAATTTGGATTTAAGTAAATTCACTAAACCCGCACAAGATTTAGGTCCGCATGTTGCTTCACTTGGTATGCGTTTTTATACAGGCAACATGTTTCCGCCGGAATATAAAAATCAGATTTTTATCGCCGAACACGGCTCATGGAACAGAAGCAAGAAGATTGGATACAGAGTAACCCTTGTAAAACTTGACAGCAACAGGAAGCCTATTAGTTACCAGCCCTTTGCTTATGGTTGGTTGAAGGGAGAGCAGACAACAGGCAGGCCGGTAGATATTCAGATTATGCCAGACGGCTCTATTCTTGTATCGGATGATTATGCAAATATGATATATAGGATTAGTTATTCAAAATAGCTTTTATTTAACTTTTTTCAGCAAGTCAAGTTTGGCGGCAAATTCAGAACTGAAATTCCGAATTATTTGTGCAATTTCATTATTACCCGTAGCTCTTAAATAGGTATCGGATATTTTATTAAATATTTGAAAAAAGTGAATATTCATATCATCAACCAGCATCTCTTTTGTCCAGAGGTCAATGCCAATAGTTACTTGTTCTTCTTTATCCCATAAAGAAATCATCATAGTGTTGCAAACCTTCTTCCCTTCAAATCCGGCATCTGTAGCTTCCCACTCAATTTTTTTCGGCATATTTTTATCATCAAGTTGAATTGTAAATTTGATTTCAGAAGTCCTGGACATCGTGCTTTCTTTCATATTTTACTCATTTGTCATTTTAGCAAAGATAATGAAATTATTAATAAATATTTGCCAACCGAGAGAATTTCATAAAGACAAAATCATTTCACACTATATTATCCATTNNCCTTAGGCTTTGTTTTTTTGTCTTCAAGAAACTATTTTTATTAAGGATAATGAATCTGTCTTTTAATGAAGGATTAATGATGAAAAATTTTAGAAAAATAATAATAAATTTCATTGCGATTTTTATTGTATCCCTTTTTACCGCGGATATTCAAGCTCAGGATAATTTTGGTATAGGCGTAAATTTTGGCGGCGGTTCAATCGGCGGCAATCTGCTGAATTCGGGGAGTTTCAATACTTCTTTATTTGTTGAAGGAAATCCGGGATTTAACGGTAATTATTTGATACGCTTAACTTTTGTTTATGTTACCGATATGAATGTTCTTTTACCTAGTAATACCATCAGGTACTACCCTTTTTTAAAAGGTATTTCACTGAAAGGGATTCAGTCCCAGGATTATGATAATTCAATTTATTCGGAAGAAGGCCTTGGTGTTATCGCACTTAATGACAGGACTTATAGTAGTTTTAACGTGTGGGATTACGGAGCAGCGTTTTCTGTGTTAGTCGGGCTTGACCTTAGACATGGAGTAGAAAAAGGTTTTAAAATCGGGATTGGCGGTGAGTACGGCCTTACTTTTACCAACACTACTGTTAGATATCTTTCAGCATACCTTCAATCAGAACTTTTCTTCTAAACTGTAAAACCATTTACAGGCAAGCGGCGGCGTTTTGCCAAAAGAATAAAGTAAAAGCCGTCCTTACAAGAAAGACGGCTTTTGAATTTATTTTTCTGAAACAGCCGAACCCGTTTTTAATTCTTTACTTAATCTTGCAGCCTTGTACAAATTTTTTATTGCCTCCATCATTCCTGCGGAATGGACTGCAACAGTTCTGTTTGTTTCAGTTGTAAAAATAAAATTACCGGGAAGGCTTTCGATGTTACCGTCAAATGCCAATCCGACTATTTGCGCCTTCTCATTTATAACAGGGCTTCCTGAATTACCTCCGATAATATCATTAGTAGAAACAAAATTCATCGGCGTTTCTAAGATAAAATCCGATGGAGGATTTTGCCATTGTTTTGGTAAATCAAACGGATATTTTTTATCGAAAGAATAATACCTGTCATACAATCCGTAAAATGTTGTATATGGCGGCGCAATTGTTCCGTTATAAGGATATCCTTTAACAACCCCGTCTGAAATTCTTAAAGTAAAAGTTGCATCGGGCGGAATTGAAGTTCCATAAATTTCAAACAAAGCTTTACCCAATTCTTCCGAATATGTTGCATCTTGCGATGTTATTTCGCTTACTTTACTCTGCAGTTCATCTTTTTCCGGCTGAGAATTAATGATAAAATAGACAAAAGGATCTGTAGAGTTCAAAATAGTATCCGGACCCTGTTTAATTAGTTCCTTTATTTTATCAAGATTAGTTAAGTAAGAATTGCTTAACATATAATCGACAGCATCCTGTCCCTTTTTACCGCCGGTTGTTTTTATGATCAGCTCATTATTTGCCCCGATATATTTATAAAACCGATCTATTTGTGCTTTAAGGATTTCATTCTGCAATTCAGGATAAAATTTATCAGGTATCAGTTTGTTAATAGTACTATCTAATTTAGTTTCTTTATAAGCCTCTTCCCTTCCGTTTTCCGGAAGCTGTAATTGTTTTGCAAGATAAACTAAATTTTTAGCAATTATAAAATACTGCGAGCTTGTTTGTGGTATTATATTAAAGGCAAAATATTCGTTGGAAACATCTTTAAGTTGTTTTTGCTCAACGCTTATCTTATCCCACAGATCGCCGTATTGCTCATTCAATTTAGGATTAGACTTAACAGCTTCTTTAAACTTTCGTTCAAAATCAATTTTCTTTTGCATCAGAACAGGATCTCTTAAACCTGCCAGCATCCCAGTGTAAGCTTTTTGAGAATTAGAATAAGAGAATAACCGATTTTGAAGCCCGGCGGTTTTTTCCGGGTGTTTTGCAATAACACTGCTGTAAATATTCACAAATGAATCCATCATTTCTAAATTGCGCGGATATTGAGTATCCCGGACATACTGGAGCTGAGCAATTGTTTTCAAACGATCCGTATGTCCCGGATTTCCAACTACGAAAACAGGCTCGCCGGGTGCTGCGCCATTTTGACTCCAGTGAAAATAATGTTCCGTCTTTAATGGCTTGCCGTTATCATAAACTCTGAAGAAATTACAATCAAGATCGTACCGAGGATAGGTAAAATTATCATAATCACCGCCGAAATATCCAAGTGCCGCTTCCGGAGAAAATACTAATCTTACGTCATTATATCTTTTATATCCATATAATGAGTATTTACCTCCGTTAAAAAGTGTAACTATCTGAATTTTTAGTCCGGTTGCTTTTCCTTCTTTAACTTCAAGGTTTTTTATAGCATTTTTTTCATCAGCAACTTTTTCTTCAGGAGTTTTTTCTCCATTGCTTGCTGATTGAATTTCGTCCGTAACATCTTTTATTAATACTAATTGATCAACAAATAAGCCGGGCACCGGTCTTTCATCTTCTAACGTAACTGCATAAAAACCGTTATTATATAAATCTTCTCCCTGTTTAGTCACTTCTTCAACCGATTCCCTTCCACAATGATGATTTGTCATTACCAAACCGTCTGCCGAAACAAAAGAAGCGGAGCAGTAATTTGCAAAACGCAAGGCAGACATGCGCACATTTTTCAGCCATTCTTCAGTCGGCTGAAAATTATATTCTTTTTGAAAATAATCTAAAGGCGGGTAATCGAAAGTCCACATTGTACCTGTATCATACTTGCCCGCTTTAACCGTATCAAGTTTTAACCAGCTATTTGAAACACGTATTCCCCTTTGCGAACTAGAACAACCCGCAATAACAAACATCGCCATCAGTAAAGCAAAAACAGAATCAAATTTTTGAAAGAAGCTCTTCATAACTATCCCTTTATTAATGAATTAAATAAAGTTTTAATCCAATATGTTTTTTATAAATAAATGTTGGTTCAGTAATTTTATATTTTTTTAGTAAAAGTGAAGTCAAATGCAGATTGGATTTTTTTTGCAGGGTATTACACATAAATTTGAAATGTAAGACCAAATTAAAAGCTTTGTATATAAACAATTGAACTATTTAATGTCAGATTTAATCAAATATTCTTCAATATATTTGCCGGCACACTATTTAATTTACAAAGTCATCTCTTCTAATAGCAAAATAATAGCATAAGAGATATAAATGTTTTGTTTACCTTGAAAAAAGAAGATACCACTCTCACCTTTTCATATAAAGTGAAAAGAAATTACAACAATTTTTCGGTTGCTAAAGAATTAGAGCAAGAAATTAGATGTATGAATCCGGCTGATATAGCGGCTCAATTTCCCATTCATCTTCTATAGTACCGACACAGTGTGAACACTTGGGTACGCTGAAAACTACCTTTTCTTCATTCGGCGTAGCGCGCACAAAGTTCAAAATTGTTTTACAGCTTGAGCATTGTACAACATGCGAAGTAGTAGTTTTAGTACTACATTCAGGGCATAAAAAACCCAATTCGCCCGGTGTTTCCTGCGGATTCACCAGGAAAATAGCATTACATTTCGAATTGTTGCATTTTGCGAAGTGCCATTTGACCGTATAATTAGTTGCGATAATCCTAATCCTCATATTTTTCAAGTTCTAAAGTAATTAGTTATAATAAGAAAATCCATTCAAAAATAATCCCCTTTAGTTAATTATTTTAAATTGAATCAATAGTTTATTTTTTTAAATTTGATTTTCAAAATTATAAACTTACATCATATAATGTTATTCAGTAGTATTTCCACGAATTATTTTTCAATATATTATCAAAATTTAACCGGAGTTTAACTAATGGACAAAATAGAATGTTTTAAAGCCTATGATATCAGAGGAAAAGTTCCAGGTGACCTTCACCCCGAACTTGCTTATAAAATAGGTCTCACTTATGCAAAATTTATTAATGCAAAAAAAGTTATTATAGGTCATGACGCACGGAAGTCTTCGGAGGAAATTTGCAATGCGCTTTCTAAAGGATTGACCGATTTCGGAGCAGATGTTATTGATATTGGTCTTTGCGGCACTGAAATGATTTACTATGGTACGCCATATCTGGAAGGCGACGGAGGAATTATGATAACCGCAAGTCATAACCCACCGGAATATAACGGTATGAAATTCGTTGGTAAAGGTTCCGTACCTGTAGGATATGATTCCGGCTTGCAGACAATAGAGAAAATGATTTTAACCGGTGATTTCCCAAAAATTTCAGATAATCCGGGTACCGTTTCTCAAAAAGATATAATGATCAGCTTTATAAATAATTTAAGACATTTCTATGATGCAAAAAAGATAAATCCTTTTAATGTAGTTGTAAACGCGGGCAACGGATGCGCAGGGCTGTCTTTAAACGTCATTGAAAAGGATCTACCTATTAAAATGATAAAAGTTTTTTTTGATCCCGATCCGGATTTTCCGAATGGCGTTCCCAATCCGCTGTTGCTTGAAAACAGGCAGGTAACAATTGATGCTGTCCTTTCCAACAAAGCTGATCTCGGAGTAGCCTGGGATGGTGATTATGACCGGTGCTTCTTTTTTGACGAAAATGGAAATTTTATCGAAGGCTATTATATAGTCGGATTGCTCGCAAAATCAATTTTAAAAAAACATCCCGGCGAAAAAATAATTCATGATCCAAGACTTGTCTGGAATACAGTTGAAGTTGTTAAAAAAAGCGGCGGTATTCCTGTGCTTTCAAAAAGCGGGCATGCTTTCATCAAAGCGAAAATGAGAGAAGTAAATGCAATTTACGGCGGTGAAATGTCTGCACATCATTATTTCCGTGAGAATTCATATTCGGACAGCGGAATGATTCCGTTTTTGCTAATTATGCAGCTTATGTCTGAAGAGAACAAACCACTTTCACAACTTGTGGAAGAAATGATTCACAATTATCCGTGTTCCGGTGAAATAAATTCCAAGATTGCGGACCCTGCAAATAAGCTCAAAGAGATAGAAAAAAAATATTCAAACGGGAAAGTCGATTATCTTGACGGAGTGAGCGTTGAGTTTGATACATGGCGATTTAACTTAAGAATATCAAACACAGAACCAATCATCCGGTTGAATGTTGAAAGCAGAGGCGATATAAATTTAATGAAGAAAAAGACTGAAGAGCTTTTAAAAGCTATTAGGAGCTAATTTTTTTTAGTCAAAATTATTACGATTATTTAGACTTTAGAATAGAATGAAGGTTTTATATGTCGTCCCTAGCGGGACTTTATATGTTTTCCTTTATTCATTTTCCAACAGATCCGCCTAGCGGCGGACAGATCCGCCTAGTCGGGCAAGTTTGTAGCATAAGGAAGAAAAAATAAAGCAAAGTGCCGTAGATAGATACATAAAAATCTAATATAATCTATGAATAAAATAATTGGCATCAATTAGAAAATTCATTCTTTATGATTGACGTATATATGTGATTTCGAAAAAGATAGAACAGTTCATGTTATAATTTCGAACAACGGGTTATAAATATAAAATTTTTAGACACTGAACTTCCGTCACGGTCGTCTCGTTTCTACATGTGCAATTTCTTTACTGCCGCTTTTAAATTATCGATAGAAAAATTCCTGAAATTCCAATCTCCTAAAATCTTCCCGTTTTGTAAGAGCCATATTCTCGGCGGGGAGCCTTTAATAAGAGTAAAAAATGTTTCCTCATCCAAAAATTTATAAGGGAAGTTTGTTTTGGTTTTATTAATAAATTCCGGGAGCTGTTTCTTATCTCCAAAGAGTAGAAAATACACCGGAGGCAGATTCATTTCTTTATTTAGCTTACCTATTCCCGCTGCTGTTTCAATACAATCATCACAATCCATATTCAATACCGCAACAATTTCCTTCCCCCTGCTAAAATCAACCGTAACGCCGCCGCTGAAATTTTTAAAGGCAGCCACAGGTAAATTTTCATTTTCTTTTATATCACGCCGAACTGTGGTATCCATTTTCTTATAAGAAACTTTAACCGGGGGTATATTTATTTCCTTTTGTTTTTCAGTAACGGCAGTACCCTGTTTTGTAACTTTATTTTTTTCGTTTCCGGTTACTATCTGAAAGCGCTTAACGGGGAAAAATAAAAATACAGGCACAAATGAAATCAGCACAAATGATGCGGGCAGCAGCCAGTTCTTACCGGTTTCGTTTTCGATTAGTCTATAAAGATAAACGAGCGCAGCAATCAAAATAATATTTTTTAATATTGCCTCTAAAGGAGTCATGATTATAATCTGTCCAAAGCAGCCGCAATCACCGGCAAAACCATTATAAATGATTACACGTACAAGATCCAGAGTGAAGACAGCAAGCAAAACTATTGCAGCCGGAACAAAAAACTTTTTTATATAATTATTTTGCAGAAAAGACAGACCAAGAAAAATCTCAAACGCTATAACGAGTCTGGCAAGGATAATTACGGCAAGCCAGCTTGTTATCCCTTGTGATATAATCTGAACCTCAAATGCCAAAATAGGAAATAGTTTTACAATTCCGGAAAAGATAAAAAGACAGCCTATAAAAATTTTTATAGTAATAATTTTATTTGATTTTGGAAACCGGATATAAACCTCCCGTGAAATTGTTAAAATAGCCACGACCTTTGCCGAAGGCACCACTTTGTGGTAGGTCGTGGAATAAATATAACGAATACTTTATGGCTTTAGCCGCATCTTAGCGGCTAAGATGCGGCTAAAGCCAAGAATCATTTCGTGTCGGTTTCCCCGACTTATTCCAAAGGAATGGCTACGCTAAAAGTCGGGGCAATTTAATTATCATGCAACTGTTTAACCTGCCTGTGTTTTAAATCCCTTCATCATCCATTTTCTTGCAAGGAACAAACCAATAGGACTTATAACTGCAATCAATCCATAAATAAACCACATTGTTTCCGTATGCGTCTGCGACGGCGGAACACCTGCAGGGCAATAATGCATCAGGAACCAGCCGGCATATAAGCTTGTGACTACTTTTGTTAAGAACCAGGGGAACTGCCCGATGCCCATATAAATTCCCGTCATACCCTTAGGTGCAATTTCAGCAACCCATTGAAGGAAACGCGGCTGCCACATTGCTTCGCCTATAGTCATTATAAATAAGAATGCAAACAAAGTATAAATATTAGGACCCAGAGTAAGTAGGAAAGTCGGAGAAGCCATAACCAGCGTTCCGGCAATCATCATTTTGTACGGATTTCTTTTAATAGTTAATGCAGCTATCATCGGAGTAAGAATGAAAATCATAATAGGGTTTAGATTTACGAAGAACTCAAAGTTATCGCTTACCACACCTGTAAACGCCCTGCTGCAATACTGCGGAAGAGTAAGCCAGTTATGAGCAAACAAAGTCTGTACGGGAATTAATACAAAAATGAAATAAAGGAACCGCATATCCTTCAAAGGGAAATTTTTCATATAGTATTTCATCTTTTCCTTCAGCGGCATTTCTTCTTCATCTTCCTTTTTCTCTTCACTTACCTGTCCTTCTTCTATGCGGTTTACTGCTTCCTTTATAGCTTTTTTCGTAATCAAAAGAGTAACAGCCAAAATTCCCACTACAGTTAAAGCAGCATATATCCAGAACACACCGAGTATTCCAAAGCTTTTTCTTANNACAGGAGGAGAAATTATTCCGGGAAGGAATCCGCCAAGATTCATTATGGCATAAAGCATAGCATAACCCATAGCAGAGTTTTTTGCAGTTGTAAGCTGTTTAACTCCTGCATATGCAGCGGGCTGGTAAATTCCATAGCCTAAAACTATCCACAGAATCCCGATCATTGCGTAATTATGGACTCCCGTCCAAAGGCCTTTAACAGAAGTTAAGTCCGGGCCCATTGCCAGAAATATTCTGCCGACGAGCATTAGCGATAATGAGATTATAAATGCTTTGCGTACCCCTATCAGATCAACTGTAGCGCCGAGAAATAACATGCTTAAAGTAATGCCTGCCGTTAATATACCTACCATCTGATCGGCATTAATATCATTTAAGCCGGCATAATTATTAAAATAAATTGCTAATAAAGAAAGGACGCCAAAATATGTTAAGCCCTCAAGAAGGTAGGAAATATTTATTCCCCACATTGCCTGTGAAGATTTAAACAAATCCTTAAAAGGCTGTGTCACTTCCTGAATAGTATGGCTAAGAATATTAGTTTTTTCACTAGTTCCCGTAGACTGAGTTTCGCTCATAAAATTCCCGTATTATTTTTATGGCAAACTTAATTGAAACAGGCATGAATTAAAACAGGGGAAATTTGTTAATATTATCAAGTTGGAAAGTTATCATAGTTGCAGATTTTCAGACTACGGGTTGATGTTTAGACGTTGCATTGCTTAATTTTCATTGTTGAATGAAAATAACTTAAATTCAAATCAATGTTTAAGGATAAATTTTTATTCGAGTCTTCGGGAAAAGGTTAAAGATGAATAAAATTAAATGGATTATTTTTGATTTAGGCGGAATAATTGTAACGGAAATAGGACCCTTAATAAATCATAAAATCGCAAATGTATTAAACGTTTCCGATGAGAAGTTAAAAGAGATTGTAAGCAAATTTCAACGACAAATTACAACCGGATCAATGACCTTACTTGACATGTATTACATAATCACAAAGGAATTATCAGTCCAAATTTCCGCCAATTATCTTTTACAAGAACATCTCAATGAATATAGAATGCTTGGAATAAATCATAATGCTGATATCGTCAATTTTATTGAAACTTTAAGGAAAAAATATAAGGTTGCATGTCTTACAAACGTTGAAACTGAGATTGCTGATATTTGCAGAGAAACGGGATTATATGATTATTTTGACAGGACATTTCTATCAACGGAATTAAAAATGCAGAAACCGGATTTAGAAATATACTCTAAAGTGCTGGAAGAATTAAGATGCGAAGCAAATGAAATAATTTTTGTCGACGATAAAATTGAAAATGTAATTGCTGCAAACAATCTGGGAATATATGGTCTGCATTTCTCAAATTTAGGCCAACTGGAATCAGATATAGTAAAAGTTTGTAATGGTTTTCGGAAATAAGAAAAGGGAGATGCCACACTATAAATATTACCAAGTTGCAGGTTAATATTTAATTGTTTCATTGGTTGTTTGAAGCCCGTCCAATCTTTTTACATAATATTTCAAGTTTAATATTTTGAATAATCTTTTTTATGCTTAAATTATATTAATTATCATTTCTTGGTTTTTAAGTTTGGAAAGGGAAAATAATGCATGAATCACTTGTACAATGGACGCTGCTTAATAATTTAGATTTTTTATCCAAGAATTTAAATTTCAAAATAGCATCAAAAAAAGCTCAAGAATTCTCGACAGATTTTGGTAGGGTTGATTTTATCCTAGAGGGCTATCAGCATAATCAATTACTAGTAGAATTAGAAACGATTCTAAATGAGAAAAAAAAATTAGATTATTGTTTCAACTAAATTCTGAATTATAAAAATATACGCTTTGTCGATGAAACTGAATATTGCATATTATATGCTTCGGAAACGAATATTAGAGTGAAGTTGATTATCGACTCATTTGCAAGAGAGAATGACATTTTAGTTAGATCATATTCATTAAACAAAGTAAAATCACTTTATTCATCAACAATAGAAAAATTAAGTTTAAGTTTTGGATTGGCTTTGCCTAAGCCAGCAAATTATACTATATGCTATCTTAGATGGCTTAACAAAATATTAAAACCGTATTATGATTTGGATAAGGATATTTTAACAAAAGAACAATTAGCTTCCTATTTCAATTCTGCTAATTCAACAAATTTTCGATGCTACTTAAAGCTTGCTTTAGATTTCGAAGTAATATTTAAAAAAGATGAGATATTTTTATTAACAAATTATGGAAAGGAATATATTGATAATTTCAATTTAGATATTGAACATACTACAAATCTATCGGCTAACGACTTAACAAACGGACAAAAGAAAGTATTATTAAAAGTTTTAACAAATTCAAACTGGACTCCACATAAGGTAAATATTTATTGGTTTTTACGATTTATTGAAGTTACCGGGGGAGAATGGTTACCTAATGTGAAGGAATTTGATAAAAGTAAATTGGAAATTGCAAATGGATTATTTGGCGTTAATTATAAAAATAGAACAATGTATGAATTCTTAAATTTTGCTTGTAACTGGTGTATTGAATTAGGTTTAGTCGATAAAGTCAAAACGGGTTCCAAATACGACCGCATATATCTTACTCCTTTTGGCATTGAAGTTAATAATATATTCAGTATGGATTTACAAATAAAGAAAAGTAGGATGAACTTAAATTTTAAATATATGGAGTAATAAATGGAGGAAATCTTGGTGGAAATATTTGATAGATTTAAATTCGATCATTTCTTCAAAATTTTACTCAAAAACGGATTTGATAATGATGAAGCTCTAAATTTTATTTTAAATAATTGCAAATTAAGCACATTAGTCTACCAAGAAAGGATAGAAAACGAGTTTTATAAAAGAATGAGTGCAAATGACAAACTGTCTGATGATTTAATGAAATTGATAAGCGAAATAAAAATTGAAATTATAAGCAAATTAAATTGAATCTTTTAGTCTTAGAATCTTCATATTTTTAATTTCAATATCCCAATGCCTCCTCCAAGTCTTCAATCAAATCCTCATAATGCTCCAGCCCGATTGATAATCGTAAAAGAGTCTGGGGAGTTTTTGTATCGGGACCTTCAACGGATGCGCGGTGCTCTATTAAACTTTCGGGCCCGCCAAGGCTGGTAGCTCTTGTGAATAATTTAACTTTAGCGGCTACCTTCATTGCATCTTCCTTTCCACCCTTGACTTCAAAAGAGATCATACCGCCGTATAGCTTCATCTGCACTGAAGCTAACGAATGTCCGGGATGCTTTATCAGTCCGGGATAATATATTGCAGCTACAGCAGGGTGAGACTTTAGAAATTCGGCAATATGCATTGCGCTCTCCGACTGGTAACGGATCCGCAGCGGAAGTGTTTGTATACCACGTAATGTAAGCCAACATTCAAATGGCGAAGGTACGGCTCCTCCCGATTTTTGTATTTCCCTGACTTTTTGGAAAAAGCTGCTGCTTTCTTTAGTTATTATAGCGCCGCCGAGAATATCGCTATGCCCGCCGATGTATTTTGTTGTTGCGTGCATTACCAGGTCAATTCCAAAATCAAACGGCGATTGAAGTATTGGAGTTGCCCATGTGTTGTCGCAAACTACGATTGCTCCGGAGTTATGCGCAGCTTCGGAAACTTTCTGCAGATCAATAATTTTCAGTAGAGGATTGGAAGGAGTTTCAACCCAGATTAGTTTTGTTTCTTTTCTTATTTCAGCACTTAAATTTTTTATATTCACCATATCAACAAAGCTTGAACTTATCCCCCATGGTTCAAAAAGTTTTATCAAATGACGCGTACCGTGGTAAAGATCATCGCATGCAATTATATAGTCTCCCGGCGATAGAGATTGCAGCACGCTCATAGTTGCGGCAGAGCCGGCGGAAAAAGCCGCGGCTTCGGAACCACCTTCCAGCTTTGCAAGGCATTGTTCCAATGATTCGCGGTTAGGATTACCGCTGCGTGAATAGTTAAATCCTTTCGGATAACCGCCGTCGGGTTCCCGTTCAAATGTAGTTGTTAAATGTATAGGAGGTGTTACCGCTCCGGTTGCCGGGTCGGCACTTCTACCAGTATGAACTGCTATAGTTTCTATTCTCATCGTTTACTTTCAATTAAAATTTCTAAAAAATAATGATGAAAAATAACATTTCGACGGATTAAATGCGGCAGTGATTATGTACGATTGGTTTATAAGAAATATGAATAAAAGCAACCCACGACTGAAGTCGATGGCTACTTTAGAATTTGAATAAACTCTGCTTCTATTTCTTTACCTTTGTTTCTTCCATACCAAAGATGAATTTTCTCATACAATTCCGGTTTTACTATTCCTTCACTCTTCCATCCATTTATTAAAGTTTGGAGAGCTTTCGGGCGCGGTCCCCATGCAAATAATTCATTTCCTTCCAAATCAAATACAACAAATTTGGGGATGCTTCTTGTTCCGTTAGTTAAATATAAATCTATAATATCGGGATTTGAATCTCTTAATAATATTCTCAAATCAACATTAGGATTTAATTCAGCCATTTTTACAATATACGGAAGAATTTGTGCTGAATCCCCGCACCAGCCTTCTGTTATTACCATCCAGAGCTGCTTATCTTTAATATTTTCAATTAACGATTTTAATTCTTCGGAAATAACATAAGTTCTTTCAATTCTGCTGCTTCTTTGAAGGTTAAGTTTCTTATACTCGAGTAATTCTTTTTCCTCATTGCTTAATGTGCCGGGGCCGGAGGCGACATCATTTATAACGCTCTGAATATATTCGCGGTAGTTCATGCCTTTATGTGGTCTCTTATCTGCAAAAAACCGGTGTATCATATTTTAATCCTTAATATTCAATAATTTATTCTCAAATATACTAAGCAAATTTCATCTGCATCCGATTAGAAACACAAAATTGAAAAAAGATTCAAATCTCTGAATTCATCTTTAATTCCTTACGAAAGGTCTTGTAATCAGGACAAATCCTTTCCACCAGCAGCCAAAACTTTTTCGAGTGGTTCATTTCCTTTGTATGACATAATTCATGCACAATTACATAGTTTATAATTTCTTTTTTATACTGCACCAAGTTACAATTAAAGGACAGGTTTCTCCTTGCAGAACAACTTCCCCACCTTGTTTTTTGATTCCTTACCGATACATTATTCACTTTAAAATCATATTTATCTGCAAGTTCATAAGCGCGTTCCGGCAAATATCTTTTAGCAAAATTCCGGAGCCAGATATTATACAGCTTACTTAAATCAATTTTGCTTCCTCCAGGACTTACTATTCTTAATTCATTCTTTTCAAATAAAAGTTTATGCTGCCGGGTAAATAGTTCATACACTTGTATAATTTTTATTTCCCTGCCGAAAAGTAAATATTTTTCTTTATCTTCCTCCTTAGGGCGCAGATGTTTAATAATCCAATCAGTTTTTTGCTTTATGAATCTCTCTGCATCGGACAGCTCATAACCCCGGGGTAAAATAAGTTCAAGATTGCTTCCGCGGCTTATCTGCAGCCGCATATACTTAGCTTTCCTGCTGTATCGTAATTTGTAGGAGATGCTTTGCTGATTTATTAATACGGAGCGGGTAACTACATGGCTGGAAGGTTTCAAAATTATTTTGCTTTTTTATAAGTAGTTGTCTCTTTGCCGTCCTGAAGAATAACGCCTATAGCTTTAAGTTCATCTCTTATCTTATCTGAAAGAGCAAAATTCTTTTCTTTCTTTGCATCCGTACGCAATTTTATAAAAATTTCAATCAAATCATTTTCCAGGGGAAAATCATTTTGCTTTAATACGCCGGAAAAGTCCAATATGCCTAAAACTCCTTCAGCGGTTTTTTGAAGGAAATCCTTCACATCAAAATAAAACTTTGTATTTATATTTTCATTCCCGGAAATTGCCCTGTTTACCTCGCGGATAAAATCAAATATAACTCCGCACGCCTGAGGTGAATTGAAATCGTCATCCATTGCCGCTTCAAAATTATTCCCGAACTTTTCAAAATCAAATTCGGGAATATTACCCTCATTATTGTTTAACTTAATCTCTTCCTCAATTTTATCGGCAAGATTTTTTAATTTCTCTAAACCTTTTTCTGCGGAAGCTAAAAGATCATCGCTAAAGTTAAGCGGGCCTGCATAATGAGTCTGCGCAAATGACAGTCTTATTGCTTCGGCAGAGTATGTTTTCAGAATTTCCCTTGCGGTTAAAAAATTACCGAGTGACTTAGACATTTTTTCATTATTAATATTCAGGAACCCGAAATGCATCCAGTAGTTTACAAATTTTTTACCGTTGGCAGCTTCGCTCTGCGCAATTTCATTTTCATGATGAGGAAAAATTAAATCACTGCCGCCCGCATGAATATCAAATGTTTCACCCAGAAGCTTGCAGCTCATCGCCGAACATTCAATGTGCCAACCGGGGCGCCCTTTCCCCCAGGGACTTTCCCAAAACGGTTCTCCTTCTTTTGCTTTCTTCCATAAGGCAAAATCAAGGGGATTTCTTTTCTCTTCGTTTATTTCAATTCTCGCACCCGATTCAAGCTCATCAATTTTTTTCCCGCTGAGCTTACCATAATCTTTAAACTTGATAACATTATAAAACACGTTGCCATTAATGTTATAAGCAAATCCTTTTTCTTCGAGTTTTTTTATTAAATTGATTATATCGCTTATATGAGCCGTAGCTCTTGGGTTTAAATCTGCTTTTTTAATCTTTAGTTTCCGTATATCTTCAAAAAAAGCCTTTGCATAAGTTTCGGCAACAACACTTGCATCCGTTCCTTCTTTAATAGATTTATTAATTATTTTATCATCTATATCGGTCAGGTTCATTACAAACCTTACGGTATAGCCCTTATATTCGAGGTATTTACGAATAATATCCGACATAATGAATGAGCGTGCATTGCCTATATGGAAGTAATCATATACGGTAGGACCGCACATATAAATCTTAACAATTGAAGGATCAATGGGTATAAATTCTTCTTTTCGCTTTGTTAAAGTGTTATAAATTTGCATAGATTCAATTATTTTTTTTACAAATATACCAAGAATGGGATTAACAATTTATAATAGTGAGTGTAAAATTTCAATGAATGCAATATACTCCCTTCCCGGTTTACTCCTTAGCCAGTTTTTTTAGGAGTTCTTTAAAATCACCCGGAAGTTCGGTATTAAAACGGATAAATTCTTTTGTGTGTGGATGAATAAATCCAAGCGTTTTTGCATGCAAAGCCTGCCGCGGCATAATATCCAGTAAATTTAGAATGCGGCTTTTCAATTTCGGCAGGCTGGTTCCGTATACAATATTTCTTCCACCGTAGGTTGGATCGCCGAAAATAGGATGACCTATTCCCGACAAATGCACTCTGATTTGGTGTGTTCTTCCTGTTCTTAAATTTAATTTCAGCAGTGAAGCAAACTCAAATTCCTCCAGCACCTCATAATATGTAAGGGCTGTTTTCCCTTCATCTTTTACTATGGCAAATTTTTTCCTGTCGGATTTGCTTCTTGCGATATTAAAATCTATTTCGCCTTTGCACACTTTAAATTTTCCCCAAGCAACTGCCCAATATTCCCGTTCAATGGAATGCTTAGAAAACTGCTCTGCAAGTTTAGCATGAGTCCAATCATCCTTCGCCACAACAAGTAGTCCGCTTGTATCTTTATCTATCCTGTGGACAATTCCGGGCCTTGCAGGCTCATTCAGGTTACTAAGTTTTTGGGAGTGAAACAGTAAAGCGTTTACCAATGTACCCGTATAATTTGCATACGCAGGATGCGCAACCATTCCGGCAGGTTTATTTACAATAAGCAGGTAATCGTCTTCAAAGACAATTTCAAGCGGAATTTCTTCAGGTTCGGCTTCTTCAGGGCGGGGTGTAATTGGAATTGTTACTTCAACAACATCGCCTGGCAGAACCTTATAGCTTGACTTTTCCATATCTGTGTTTACGATTACATAATTTGCTTCAATTAATTTTTGAATTTTAGACCGGGTAGCATTTTCAAGCTGATTGGTTAAAAAGACATCGAGGCGCTCTTTCTTTTTCCCCTCCGGAATGACTATCCGGTATTTCTTTTCGGTTACCAGTTTACTCATAATAAAAATTTCCCCATAAAAAATGGGAATGATTAAGTGTCAGATCAGAAATAAAAATCATGTTTATACAAAATATGATAAACTTTACAATCATATTAAACCTCCGAGGTTGAGGCCAAACCTCGGAGGTTTCCGGCATTGCCAATTCTTGACTTCAATTCATCGTGAAAAGTGTAATGTTAATAGGCATCAATAAAAGTATGACCTTTTACAAAAAATGAAAACATTACAAATTTATAATGCTGGCTAAGCTGCTCCCAAAGGGACTCCTTTGGAGAGAGCTGCGGTATGCTTGCAGTAAAATTGACATCAAACAAATCAATCAAAACCGCATCGCGGGTGACAGGGTGTTTTTTACCAATTCACCATGTCGCATCTACGATGTTCTAATAGTATTAACACAATATCTTTTATCTACAAGCATAGCACAGCGATGCTGTTCCTGCATGACCCATTAATAGTAATATTAGAAGTAATAAATATAAACGAATTAAATATCTTAATGACGATTTATAAAACCCCTATTTGGATTAATTTAATATTTAGAATTAAGATACATTTGAAGGATTAGACTCTGCTGCAGGGGTTTCATCTTTTTCATCTTCAACTTTTTCACTACGGTAAAAAAATATTAAAATCAGGACACCGATTGTCACGGCTGAATCCGCAATATTAAAAATAGGCCATCGGTCAAAGTTTTTTCCCAAAAAGTTAAACTTGAAAAAATCGATATCCAAGAAATCTACAACTCTTCCGTAAAACAACGGGGCATAATGATAAAAAATACCATAAAACGTTCTATCTATTAAATTGCCGACTGCGCCGCCTAAAATAAAAGCAATAGCAAGCCGAAGGATAAAACTTTTATTTCTTATAAAGTAGAAATAAATCAACAGACCAATGCTCGCAAACAAAGAAAACAGCGAGATCCATATCTTCATATCAAGTCCCGGGTCAAAGCCAAAAGCCATACCGGGATTCTCAATAAACGTAAGCCTGAAAAAGTTTCCGATTACAGGTATTCTATCACCCTCAAACATCCCTGCATGATATATTTTTAGGAAAGGAATGGAAAAGCCTTTTACCGCCGCCTTTGAAATCTGATCGGCAATTACTACAGCAAGGGAAACGTACAAGACTTTTAAGTTATTTTTTATCATCAGCCAGATAATTTTCAACTTCAACACTTTCTTCATTTTCAACGGCTTTTTTCCCGTCAAGAGAAAGAAGGAATATAACAACCCCGAATGTTACTGCCATATCTGCGACATTAAATACATAGTTTCCAAAAATCCTGTTGAAAATGAAAAGATCGAAAAATTTAAGATTAAAAAAATCTACTACTTTACCGTGGAAAATTCCCCCATAGCCAAAAATTACGCCGTAAAAAAGTCTGTCTATAAGATTTCCCAATGCACCCCCGATAATTATTGCAAGCGATAATCTAAGATTAAAAGAACTATTCCGGTTTTTATAGAGGTAGTAACACATTAAAATGCTTGCCATAAGGGTAAACAAACAAATCAAGAGTTTAAGGTTCTCGCCGGGATATATTCCAAAAGCAATACCGGGGTTTTCAGCAAATGCAATATTAAATAAACCATCCACCACCGTTATTCTTTGCCCGGTATACATGCCGTGAAAATTTATTTTAAGAAATGGTACCGAAATCCCTTTAACGATAAGCTTGGATATCTGGTCTAAAAAAATAACTATAAATGAAACGAATAAAACCCTCAAGATTAGCCTTAATTATTCAAATATTTTTTAAACATACTACCCCGGCATAATTCAACTTCATTTTACCTTTTCCTGTCTTTGCTTTATAGGCAGGCAAAGCTGGCTATGCGGTACCGCTTCCAGTCTTGTTTTAGGAACCAACGGGCATGTATCACAAAGATGCTGGGGCTCATCAATACACTCAAGGCAGATTCCGTATGTTCCGGAATCAATTCTTTTAAGTGCATCCTCAAGATAGCCAAGAAATTTATTTTCTCTTTGCGCATATAAAAAGGTTTTTTCTCTTTCCATAGCGTCTGTTCCCTGTTCTGCCATGTGCAGAGAATACGGGGAATTTTCATTAATATATTCACCTGTAGTCGGGTCAAGCATTTGTTCTTTTAGATTCTGGAGCTGTTCAATAATTTCATCACGCTTTGCTAAAATTATCTGCCTAAAATGTTCCAGTTCCTTTGGACCGTATCCTTTAATTTTCGTAATTGATTTAACGCGTTCCTCTACAACCTGAACTTCTTTTGCAGCAACCGGAACTTTATCCTTAATTATCTTCTTCCTTGGCATTGATATTCTTAATCCTATCTTTTTTTCTATAACTTCCTGTTTTTTTGAAGTCTTAGCATGAACAACTTTTTTTGTTTCTGCAGTCTTCTTAATAGTTTTTTTAACTGCAGGTTTCGACACAGCCTTTTTTACCGATACCGGACGCTTCTTTTTGACTACGACCTTCGACTTAACAGGCTTTTTGCCTGCTTTTTTTACTATAGTTTTTTTAGAGTTAGATTTTTTTGCCATTACTTGATCTCCTTTTTAGGATTTCACTTTTTCAATTTGGACGGAGCAATCACATTCTCCGATTTTCCAATCCTGGTTAAAACCGCCGTTCAACCTGTCTTCAAATTCAAGCTGTTCGGCAAGTGTCTCATTTGAAATATATTTACTAAAATTTTTTACAGCTTCAACAAGTTTATTACTGCCGTTAAATTTTATTTTTATTCTGTCTATCACATTGAACCCCGCATCCTTTCTCATATTCTGGATGCGATTTACAAATTCTCTTGCCAATCCTTCTGCAATAAGAGTATCGTCAAGTTCTACATCGAGTGCAACCGTAACTCCTTCTTCCGTTTCAACCAGCCATCCTGTAATTTCGGAACTGATTACTTCAACATCATCCTTTGTTATTTGCAGATCTTCACCGCCGGCTTTAATTTTTATACTTTCACCCATTTCAATGGCTGCAATTTCATTTTTACTTAAAGCCTTAATTGCATTTGCAACTGCATTTACATTTTTACCAAACTTTGGTCCTATCGATTTAAAATTAGCTTTTGCAGATTTATTAACTATTCCCGAATCATCATTAAGAACTACAAGCTCTTTTATATTAACTTCTTCAAGAATTACATCCTTCATTTTATTAAGAGCTTCTATCTTTTCTTTACCCACAACAACCATAATTTTCTTTAAGGGCTGTCTTACCTTTAGATTATTTTTTGCCCGCATCGAACGTGTAAGATATACAACTTTCTGGGCAATTTCCATTTTTTCTTCAAGTTCTTTTTCAAAATAAACCGGATTTGGAAATTCACTCAAGTGAACCGATTCAAATTTTTCCTTCTTTGTAACAGAATTCAAATTCTGATATAATTCTTCAGAGATGAAAGGCGCAAAAGGCGAAATAAGCTTAGCTATGGTTATAAGACATTCATATAAAGTTTGATAAGCCGAAAGCTTATTATCGTTCATTTCGGATTTCCAGAATCTTCTTCTGCATCTGCGTACATACCAGTTTGAAAGATGATCTATTGTAAAGTCTGAAACAGCACGGGCTGCCTTTGTTACATCGTATTCATTCATCATCACTTCATAACCGGCCACAAGTGAATTTAACTTCGAAATAACCCATCTGTCAATCTCAGGCCGCTGTTTATAATCGACAAAAACCTCGTCAAACTTAAATTCATCAATATTGGCATAAAGAGCAAAGAATGAATAAGTATTGAGTAATGTGCCGAAAAACTTCCTTTGAACCTCTAACAGACCTTCTTCATCAAATAGTGTAGGCCTCCACGGCGGACTGTTAGTTACAAGATACCACCTTGTTGCATCTGCGCCGTATTTATCGAAGAGCATAAATGGATCAACTGTATTACCCTTCGACTTGGACATCTTTAATCCTTTTTTGTCAAGGATAAGTTCATTTACAATTATATTTTTGAATGCAATACTATCGAACAACATTGTTGCAATTGCATGAAGCGTATAAAACCATCCACGTGTCTGGTCGATACCTTCGCATATAAAGTCTGCCGGGAATGAATGTTTCTCAAACCATTCTTTATTTTCAAACGGATAATGGTATTGAGCAAAAGGCATTGAACCGGAATCAAACCAAACATCAATTAATTCCGGCGTACGTTTATAAACTTTCCCGTTCTTTTCAAAAAAGATATTATCGACGAAGGGCTTATGCAGGTCTATATCCTTAATATCTTTTACATAAACGCGTTTTCCGTTTTCCTCAACAAAGCCGCTTTTAAGTTCTTCAATACTGCCAACCGCAAACATATCTCCATCATCGCTTACCCAAATAGGAAGCGGCGTAGCCCAGAATCTGTCGCGTGAAAGAGCCCAGTCTTTATTTTCCTCCAGCCAGTTACCGAATCTTCCTGATCCAACTTCAGGCGGCTGCCAGTTGATTGTTTTATTTAATTCAACCATTCTGCCGGCAATAGAAGTAGTGCGGATAAACCAGGATTCGCGTGCATAATATATAACGGGAACATTTTCATGCCGCCAGCTAAAAGGATAAGAGTGAGTAATGGTTTCTTTCCTGTAAAGCTTGCCTTCTTCTTTCATCTTTATGATGATTCCTTTATCGGCATCTTTAACAAACTGCGCGGCAAAATCAGTTACCTCCGGAGTAAATAAACCGCCTCGTGTAACCGGCTGAGGCATAGGAAGATTATATTTTTTAGAAAGTTCATAGTCATCAGCGCCAAACGCAGGGGCAATGTGAACTATTCCAGAGCCATCTTCCGTGCTGACAAAATCACCAAGAGCAACAAAGAAAGCTTTTTTACCCTTATATTCCGGATTATCTTCAACTTTTATATAATTGAAAAACTGTTCGTAGCCGGTTCCTTCTAATTCCCTGCCTTTGAACTCTTCTATAATTTCATATTCACCGTCTATAACGGACAATCTATCTTTTGCAAGAATAATTTTCTTATTGTTGTGTTTAATCTTAACATAATCAATATCACTGCCTACAGCCAGCGCAACATTGGATATTAGCGTCCACGGAGTAGTAGTCCAAACGAGAAAATACTCATCTTTGTTTTTTAATTTAAAAAAAACATACACCGAAGGATCTTTAATCTCACGGTAGCCGAGCGCTAGTTCATGAGAAGAGAGAACAGTTTCCGATTTCGGATCCTGCGGGACAATTTTATAATCTTTATAAATAAATCCTTTATCGAAAAGAGTTTTTAACGCCCACCAAACCGATTCAATATAATTATTATTAAGAGTAATATATGCCGAATCAAGATCAATCCAGTAACCCATACGGGTGGTCATCTTTTCCCAGAGGTTAAGATATTTGAATACAGACTCACGGCAGGCTTTATTATACTTTTCTATGCCATATTCTAAAACTTCACTTTTATGCTTAATACCGAGCTTCTTCTCAACTTCAATTTCCACCGGCAAGCCGTGCGTATCCCATCCTGCTTTTCTTTCGACGCGGAATCCCTTTAGCGTTTTATAACGGCATACAAGGTCTTTTAATGTTCTTGCCATTACATGATGAATACCCGGTTTACCGTTTGCAGTAGGAGGCCCTTCATAAAAAACGAACAATTTATTATCATCTCTCGAAGAAACACTTTTCTCGAAAATTTTATTCTCTTTCCAGAAATTTAGAATCTTTTTTTCTATCTCAGGGTAATTTATTTTTTCTAAATTTTGTTTAAACATTTAAAATTAATTCTTAAGATTATAAATTTTTACACTTTTAGCAGAGATTGCTCTTATCTTAATCAATATCTTCGTATTTTTTTATCAATTCTTTTTCGGCCCGAATAAATTCTTTAAGTTCTTTTTCTATTCTTTCTTTTCTAAGAATAGTATTTTTAGCTTCAAGCCCGGCGTCATTTAAAATCTTTTTTGCGTTTACTTTTGCTTCTTTAAGCTCCAGTTCGGCTTCCTTCTTAGCATCTTTGACAAGGTTTTCGTAATAACTTAATTTTTCTTTCATAACGAGGAAATCTCTTTGTATAGTAAAGCTTTCGACAACAGACATACCGAAGAACGCCATAGCCCCGAGAGTAATGTCACGAAGACTGTAAAGGATTAAATTCTCAGACAGCAATTCATTTGCAGCAAAATAATCGCGAAAGAATGAAATCATTAATACGCTTATTATAGCAACTGCAATAATTGTAGAAAATACAACCTTGCCGCCGTAACGCCAGCCTAATGTTTTGTCAATAAACCAGCCGCATGCAAAACACATTACGGAAAGAACAAACCATACTGCAAAACTGTCTTCACCAAACTTGAACAGGTTGGTATTCAAAAAATTCGATGCAAACATTAATATACCAAGCAGCACCGGCGTCAAATAATAATAGATTTTTTTTTGTTCCATTTATAGCCTTTTAATAACTTCTTTCATTATTAAGGTCATCCTGGGTTCTGCTTCCATAGCAGTAGCAATAATTTGCTGAACATTTGCGGGCATCAAAGCATCAGGGAAACATTCATCCGTAATAATGCTTAACCCCAGGACCTTCAAACCCATGTGGTTAGCCACAATATTTTCCGGTATTGTAGACATTCCTACAACATCAGCCCCTGCGGCTCTTAAAAACCTATATTCCGCTTTTGTTTCAAGATTCGGCCCGGGGACGGCAACATAAACGCCCTTTTGAACTTTAATTTTATTTTCAAGCGACACATTTTCCGCAAGATTGATTAGCGCCTGGCTGTAAGGTTCACTCATATCGGGGAAACGGGGACCCAATTCATCTTCATTTTTCCCAATCAAAGGATTATCGCCAAGAAGATTTATATGATCAACCATCAGCATAATATCGCCTTTTTTAAAAAGAGGATTCATACCACCGCATGCGTTTGATACGAGTAATGTTTCAACACCAAGAAATTTCATTACTCTAACCGGATAAGTAATTTGCTGCATCGTGTAGCCTTCATAATAATGAAAGCGTCCCTGCATTGCAACAACTTTTTTATTCCCGATTTTCCCAAAAATTAATTTACCCTGGTGAGACTCGACGGTAGAAAGCGGGAAATAGGGCAACCCGGCATAATCTATCTCGCATTGTATATCTATCTCTTTTACCAATCCACCGAGACCCGTACCGAGAATAATTCCTACAGGATATTCATCCTTTGTTTTTTTCCTAATAACTTGCAGTGTTTCGTTTATTTTAGTAATTAAATCGCTCATACGCCTATAATAGTTTATTTACTATTTCCTCTACGTTAATATCTATTTTTTTTGCCTGTTCAATCTGCCCGGTTTCAATAACTTCTTCACCGGCGGTTTCAACTTTCATTTCCAGCAGGTGCGCCTGGGAATTAATTATCGCCTTAAGATTAGCAATTATTAAATTTTTTTCTTCTCTTAAATTTATAACGGAATTTCGTATCTCATTTGCATTCTCTCTTGCTTTTTCCAGGATCTGCGAGACTTTGATTTCCGCTTCTTTAATCATCAAGCCGGACTGTTTTTTAGTTGACTCAATGGATTTACTTGATGATTCCTGGGCTTTCAACAAGGTATCCTGAAGATTTTTTTCAATTCTCCTAAACTCAGTAAGTTTTACGGTAGACTCTTCAAGTTCTTTTTTCAAAGAATCGTTTTCTTTTTGCAAAGTCTCGAACTCACCGGCGAGTTTATCAAGGAAGGCTTGTACCTCATCCTTGTCGTACCCGCGCAAAGTTTTGTTGAATTCCTGTTTTTTAATGCTTAGCGGAGAAACCTTCATACGATCTCCTTCCAACTTTTTGAATAATCTCTTTCACCAAATATAGCCGAACCAATTCGTAACATTGTAGCGCCTTCTTCTATTGCAATTTCAAAATCGGATGTCATACCCATAGATAGTTCTTTAATATTTAAATTATCTGCGTTTAAACGCTCCCTCAATTTACGTAAATGGCTAAAACTTTTCTTTATCAAATTTACATCATCTGTAAATGGAGCAATAGTCATCAGCCCGATTAAAGATATATTTTCAAATTCTTTACAATAGTCAGCCAGGTCTTTAATTTCGCTATATTCATTGAGTCCGGCTTTAGAATCTTCAAAAGAAGTTTTAATTTCCAAAAGAACCTTTTGGATTTTATTTAAAGAAGCCGCCCGCTTATTTATTTCAACAGCAAGCATAAGAGAATCGACTGAATGAATATAATCTGCTGAATTGACAACAAAGCGAACTTTGTTTCTCTGAAGGTTTCCAATAAAATGCCAAGAAATTTTATTCCCCAGTTGTGAATATTTAGAATCTAATTCCTGAGCCTTATTCTCACCAAAGTCAACATTACCCTGGTTAAATACATGATTTATTGCTTCAATTCCGAAATTCTTGGAAACAGCTATAAGTTTGATTTCCGAAGGATTTCGTTTAACTTCGGCACATTTTCTTTCAATTCTTTCCTTAACTAACCGTAAATTTTCTTCTACCATAAAAAATTAAGAATGTGAATTTATAGGTTTTCATATCAATAATCAACGTAAAATAAACATCTATTATATATATATTAATTATTACTTTCTTGGAATAATAAACAAATTATCAATAAAAATACATATTCTGAGTATATCTTGTCCGGATTACGGAAAAAATTAATAATGTTTGTTTAACATTAAGAATCTCTTCAATTAAGGTTTTCCCCGAATTATAATTCCATTCGATTAATAATTCATGTTACGCAGTTATTAAAATTTTATTAAATAGCCCGAGTTTTGTAGGTTGTGTGAATAATATCCATGCAATTTTGGCTAAAGCCCTGATTTCCCTTATCAGGTTTTTAATCTACGCTCTAAAGGGCGAAGTTATTAAAAAAATAAAATTTGCGTAACATGAGTTAATAAGACAGATTATAGCTTCAGCGATGAGTATTGAAAAAAGTTTAGAAAAAATAGAAATTTTTTTAACGCTTTTCAGTAATCTTCATATCTTAAGGTGAATCTTTGAATTTTTGACAAACTAATACTAAATTTTCTTAATTTTACCTGTAAAATTTAATTATAAAACAGGATATATTATGGCAAATAACATATTAGCTATCACAAGAAAAAAAGCCGGTGCACTAAAAAAGACTATTATTCTTCCTGAATCGCATGATGAAAGGGTTTTACAAGCAGCAGAAATTCTTACGAAAGAGAAAATTGGTTCGGTAATTACTATAGGCGACGAAAGCAAGATTAAATCAGACGCTGAAAAGCTTAGTGTTGATTTGACAGGCGTTAAGATAATCAATCCGCTTAAATCAGAAAAGTTAGACGAATATGCAAATACCTTTTATGAATTACGCAAGAAAAAAGGAATCAACCTTGAAGACGCAAGAAATACAATAAAACGCGATTTATTTTTCGGCGCAATGATGGTAAGAGAAGGCCTGGCTGACGGCAGTGTTGCCGGTTCTACCGCTTCCACTGCAGATGTTTTGAGAGCAGGAATTCAATGCATAGGTATGCCCGAAGGGATTTCAGTCGTATCAAGTTTCTTTTTTATGGTTTTCCCGGATAAATCATATACTTTTTCAGACTGCGGAGTTGTTCCGGACCCGGATGCACTACAGCTTGCAGATATAGCAATTTCTGCTGCCGGCAATCATGCTAAATTAACGGGTGAAAAGCCATATATAGCAATGCTTTCTTTTTCAACCAAGGGCAGCGCTAAACATGAATCAATCGATAAAGTGCTTGAAGCCTTAAGCATTGTTAAAAGTAAACGTCCTGATTTGGCAATTGACGGCGAACTTCAATTTGATGCTGCTGTTGTTGAATCTGTAGCCAAGCGAAAAGCTCCCGGCAGTGAAGTTGCAGGCAGGGCAAATGTATTTATCTTTCCTGATCTTAATTCAGGAAACATCAGCTATAAAATTGCTCAAAGACTCGGGGGCTGCGAAGCAATCGGCCCGCTAACCCAGGGTTTAAAAAAGCCATTTTTTGATTTAAGCCGCGGATGCACTTCTGAAGATATTGTAAATAATGCAGCTATAGCAATTGTTCTAAGTTAAATTAAAAATTAAGGAGAAATATTATGGTAATTATGTCGTTTGCAAAACGCTTCTTTTATTGTCTATCCTTTATTTTGATTATTACTTTATCAACTTTTGCTTAAGAAAAATTTAACGGAATTGACGCCAATTTAAGTAATTTGTATAAGCTATCTGATGCCAATTGTAGTAATCTCAATTTTCTTTTTTCTCTTAGATTCGGAAAATTCTTTTACGAATTTCTCAAGAGTTGAATAATAAGAAATTTCAGTAGCATCGCCCTTTTGATATTTCTTAAAAATCTGATGAAGATATTCTGCCGTCAATAATTTATCCCCGCAATATATTTAGTTAATTTTTTTCCCAATATCGCTTTTTATCTACTTGTAAAATACAAAATGCTGTATTTAAAAGCTTAGTAGACGAACCTTTTAGAGCCAATACAGGAAAACCGGTAAACATTAAGTCAATATGTCATCCCTGGCGGGATTTAAATTTCTTCATCCCACATAGTGACTCAAATGGAGTAAGTCTTTGCAGAGTGCTGCAAATTGCTTTGGCTTAAAATAATTACCGATAAATTAATTAGAAATTGATATCCTTAGGTTGACGCCTATTCGTTTTTACGTATGACAGAACAAAAAACATTAATGCAAGTACAAGGTAAGCAGCAGTAAATTGATACGGAACCTGTCTGAATATTCCTTGTAAATTCCATGGGAAATATGAATCGCCGTCGGGAATTGCAGAATGAATTATTCCAAAGAATGTAAACACTGCCATTATTACCAAATACAAAGACGCCTGTCTAAGTTTTCTGTCAATCAGCTTGGCTACAAAAGCGCCCCATAACATTGCAGTTAAAATAAATCCATTTCCGAGCGCAACTATTATCAGCATTTCAGGTAAAGTTTTACCGGGAACCATCATAAGCAGGTTAAATTTATCAAACGGGATAAAATCAGTATTGCTTAGTTTAATCTGCAGGAGCCTTGCCACATTAGGAAATAATGAAAATGCCACGGCTGTTGTATGCGCAGGCGGCACGGTTCGGAATGCCTGAACAATTATTTCAAGCGCAACAAAGATTAATATTGGCGCAAGAACAGCACGGGGAATCAATTCAACAAAGAAAGAGACATATCCAAGTATACCCCCTAAACCAATGAACAGGCCAGTAAGCACTGTGTAGCCTGCGCGGCTTCCCATAGCTTTATAAGCAGGCTGGCCAATGTAGGGAGTTGTTTGTGCAACTCCACCGCAAATTCCCGCTATTAAAGTCGAGAATGCTTCGGTAAGCAGAATATCCCGTGTATTGTAATCATCCCCTCCTACCTTAGCACTTTCGGTAACACTTATACCTCCGACAATAGTTAATATTGCAAAAGGTAATGCAATCGGCAAATATTTTAGCGCTTCTACAAATCCGTGAATAAATCCTAATGTCGGAACAGGTAATCCGAAATGAAGTTGCATTGAAGGAGCAGTAAAACTTCCTCCTGCTAATCCTAATGGACCTAAAATATAGTATAGTACGGTACCTATAAAGATTGCCGCAAATACCCCGGGAAAGTTTTTCGGTAATTTAATTTTTGCAACAAGAGTATATAATATTAACCCGAGAGAAATCATTCCAATTACAGGGAGACCGAATATATCAATTAAAGGAATAAAGCCAATTAATGCCAAACCGATACCAGCAAGACTGCCGAGCAATCCCGCCTGCGGAACTACCTTCCGAACCCACCCGCCGATAAAAGAAAAGATTAATTTGAAAATTCCTATTATAACCATTGTCGCCATACCAATGTACCAGGTCATCATTGCAGCATCATACTCTGCAATTCCTTTCCCCTTCAGATAGATAAAAGCAGGACCCAGTACCGTAAGCGTAATACCGATAGTTGAAGGAGTATCAATCCCGAGCGGCATAGCAGTTACATTAGTATTATTGTTCTTTTTTGCAAGCCTAAATGCCATCCATGTATAGACAAGATCTCCGAATAAAACTCCGAATGCGGTACCCGGAAACATTTTACTAAAAACAATATCTGCGGGGTATTTAAAAGCAAAAATTAAAATGAAGGCTAAAAAAGAAAGGACTGTAAGATTATCAAACATTAAGCCGAAAAAGCCGTTTATATCTCCCGCTACGAACCAACGATATTTAAAAACCGGTTTATCCATTTATGCTCCTGAAAAATTAACCTCACATCAATTTATTTGCAAAAATTTTTTTCCATAAAAAATAAACCGGTATTCCCAGCAAAACAATAACCATTCCGGGCCACGTATACATAGGTTTAAATATTAAAAGGTCGATAGAAATAGCGGCAGCACACAGAATGTACAATGCCGGTAAAACAGGATAGCCCCAAGCTTTATAAGGGCGGTCGGCGTCAGGCTGTTTCTTCCTCAATAAGAATAACCCGATTATAGTCAATATATAAAAAATCAGTACAGCGAATATTACATAATCAAGGAGATTGCTGTATGTTCCGGAAAGGCAAAGAAGACTTGCCCATACTGCCTGAACAATTAAAGCAAACCCGGGAACGGAGCTTTTATTTAACGTCCCGGTTTTCTTAAAAAACAAATTATCCTTAGCCATCGCATAATAAACACGGGCGCCGGAAAGTATTAAACCATTATTGCACCCGAAGGTAGAAATCATTATCAGGACTGCCATAATTACAACAGCAGGCTGGCCAAAAATCATAGATGATGCAGCGGTTGCTACCCTGTCACTTAATGCAAATTGTATTCCTCTTCCCATAACACTTGCCGCACCGGGGTTCCCTTTTAACGGAAGGATAAAAATATAAGCAAGATTAGCGGCAATATATATAATCGTTACAATCAACGTTCCGAGAAAAAGACTCAGAGGAATATTTCTTTTGGGATTAACAACTTCTCCTGAAGTAAAAGTAATATTATTCCAGGCATCGCTTGAAAACAGGGACCCGACCATTGCAACGCCAATTGCCGCAATCAGCAGCGTACCGGAAAGCGGTTCAACGGAAATAATTTTACCCCCGGCAGTATGCGTCCAGCTTGGATTCCAGAAGTTGGAAAAACTTGCAGTTAATGTACCTATATGTTTGCTTATTATAATTACAAGAATAATTAACGCCATCATTGCAATTGCTTTAGTAGAAGTAAAAATATTCTGAACAATTTTACCTGAACGGAGCCCCCGCATATTTGTATAAGTAAGGAAAGTTATATTTGCTATTGCTAAGATTTGCGCCGCTGAGATTTTTAATCCTAAAACATTCAGCAAAATATTTTTTTCACTAAACCACGGAATAATTTCCCCGGTATATTTAGCAAAAGCAACGGCAACTGCCGCTATAGTACCGGTTTGAATAACAAGGAACAGCGTCCAGCCATAAAGAAATCCAATTAAAGGATTATATGCTTCGCGTAAATAGACATATTGACCTCCAGCATGCGGAAGCATACCTGCAAGCTCTCCGTAACTAAGAGCCGCTATAATGGTAATTGCCCCGGTAATAAGCCAGACTAATAACAGGTAGCCGGGCGAGCCTACAGTTCTTGCGATATCTGCGCTTACAATAAAAATCCCGGAACCTATCATGGAGCCGACCACGAGCATAGTAGAATCGAACAAACTAAGCTCGCGTTTGAATGATCTTGAGGCTTTTCCGTCTGCAGCAGGGTAATTATCTTCAGTCATATATTCCTAAAATAAAAAATGATTTATTTTATGTTTATTTCATAGGAAATTTAGTAAAAGTAAAACGGAACAACAATGAGGTAGATGGAAGAACGGAGACGGGAGAACGGAAACCGGAGGCGGGAGAACGGAAACCGGAACTTTTAGAGGTGAATGAAGTTGACTGATTTAGTGTAGTTGTAAAAATAGCAGAACAATTTTTCAAAGCCCTCAATGAAAATGCGGACGGGTAGAAAAGCCGGTTGTATTTTTTTACTCATTAAGTTACTGAAAATTAGTTCGCAGATGCTTATATTAAAAGAAGAAAAAATAATTTTAAGAGTAAACAAAAAAATGATTAAAGTTATGAATAGCGAGAAAAAAAGAGCACCTTTAAATCGAACATTACTATTAAATGATAACGAATTATCAAGATTCGGGGCAAAATTAATTAAATTAAATAAAAAAGTAACTTTAGACGAAATAGTTAACAAAACCATATATCAAGATTTATTTGAAGTTTTAGATTATTTGCCGGAAAATTCAATTGACTTGTTTTTTGTTGACCCGCCATACAATTTGTCAAAAGATTTTAATGGACACAAATTTAATAAAATGACTATTGATGCATATTGTGATTATATAGAAACCTGGTTAAAAAAAATCGTTCCTTTATTGAAAAAAGACGCTTCTATTTATATATGTGGAGATTATCATTCTTCAACTTCCATACACCTAGCTGCAAGTAAATATTTTGATGTATTAAATAGAATTACCTGGCAAAGAGAAAAAGGTAGAGGCGCCAAAAGTAATTGGAAAAATTCTACTGAAGATATTTGGTTTTGCACCAATTCTTCAAATTATAAATTCTATGTTGAAAGAGTAAAAGAAAAAAGAAAAGTATTAGCGCCTTATAAAATTGACGGCAAACCTAAAGATTGGGAAGAAACTGAAAATGGTAATTTCAGATTGACCCATCCGTCAAACATTTGGACCGATTTAACAATACCATATTGGTCGATGCCAGAGAATACGGACCATCCGACACAAAAACCAGAAAAATTATTAGCAAAAATTATTTTAGCTAGTTCGGATGCCGGAGATATTGTATTTGATCCATTCCTTGGCTCCGGGACTACATCGGTTGTAGCAAAAAAATTAGGAAGAAATTTTATCGGCATAGAAAAAAACCTAGAATATTGTTGTTTGGCAGAAAAAAGGCTTGAAATTGCAGAAAGAGATAAAACAATTCAAGGATATGAAGATGGCGTTTTTTGGGAACGCAATACACTAGCGTTGCAGAAAAAAATAGTTCCGACAATTCTGTAAAAAAACGAATGAAAAAGTTCTT
>PLNZ01000043.1 GCA_003142915.1 Ignavibacteriales bacterium
GAAAATGAATCAAGATTTCCGTTAAGATATAGTTCATAATCGGACCCGTTATATATTACAGTAACATTGTATAAGCTGTCCAGAATAAGTTTCGTTTCAGAATCAAGATCAATAATTCCGCCGCTTGCACTGCTCGTGGTATGAATTGTCCACCTGAGGCTGTTATCCGTAATAATTGAAATTTTAAGCCTGCTGGTATAACTTCCCTGTGATAAAACATATTGCTCGCGGTTATAAACCTGGCTTTCTATCATCCAGAAATTTATTGTTATGGCGTTTTGAAAATTCAAACTTGTACTAACAGGCACCTGTATATATGAAGAAGAACCGTCGAAGAAATAAGCGCTATTTGCATTGCCGGACCGGTCGGTTGTTGGTGTAGCATTAAAGTTAACCCCATTATTATTGTTTCCGCTAGCGTCATTTGCGTTTCCTTTAAAAGGATAATAAGCTGCAAGTTGGCCTGTATCAATGATTGAAAAATCTCTAACCTCAAGGCCTATACTGTCTTCGGCAGAACCGCCCCGCCCGTCATTTACAATGCATGAGACATAATAATTTCCCTGTGTATTCGGAGCCCTCCAGGCAACACTTGAACGACTGCCGCTGAGCACTCCCGATAAAGCGCTCCAGTTGTATTTCAGCGTATCGTTATCTGCACCAGAAGCGGAGCATGTAATTACTGATGAAGCGCCGATATTTATTTTCCTTGGTATCGCAGTCATTTTATTAATTATAGGCGGCTGGTCTATTGATTTTACAACAGCAATTGTATCCGATGCTGTAGCCTTCGCGCCGGAACTATCTTTGACCGTACATGATATTATATATGTACCTGCGATATTTGGCGCAAGCCATGTTACTATACTTCCGCTTCCTATTATATTCCCGTTAGAGGCACCCCATTGATATGAAAGCTGACTATTAGCAGGATCAATCGCAGTGCAATAAATCTTTACGGAATCTTTGAAAATAGCAGTGCTTTCACTTGCTGAAAGGCTTTTTATTCTTGGCGGATAGTTTGCATTACCCGAATGATAGTCTACAACAACTCCATTAAATAAAAACATGTTTGTATTATAAGTTTGGGCTCCGCCGTTTGGAGCAATAACGGCAAGCACAGCAGAATTAGCAGGCACCGTAATTTGAATTACTCCTGAAGCGCCCTGGATTAAAAAGCTTTTTGATACAACATCGTATACACTATGTGTTCCGCTCCCTAAATCCATTTGTACTAATTTATCAGAAGAATAAGGGTTATAATAAAGATAAGTCGTATAAGCAGTATCATGGAAATAATCTGTTTTTAAAACATCAAGCCGTAATATTCCCGGAACATTAGTAGTATCTATAATAGCGCCAAGAATTCCGATATGTGAAGAACCGTACAACGCAAGGTTGGTAACTTCCCCGCCGCCGCTTTCAGCATCTCCCGTCGCATACGGACTTATTGAGCTGTTCGCGGGATTATACTGGTGCATTGATTCATGAGCAATATAGGAATTAGTATCATATTGGTCAGCCCATATTTTACTTGCCGCGTCCTGATTTGAAGCCGGTAAATATTCCGGATAAAAAAGCCTGCATGCATTAGCGGCATTAAGCGCCCATTTACCGATTGCTGTTGCGAACCGCGAATCATAACGAATCATCGGAACAAGGTTGCCTATAAGTTCAAAAGTATTCATTGTAAACGGATAATCACCGCCATATCCTATACTTGAATTTATTTCACCAATTAAGCCGTCCACATCATAACCACCCCAATTACTGCCGGACATTACTCCCCAACTTCTGATATTATCGTTATTAAAGCACCAGTTAAGCATTTTATTTATATCATAATTGGTACCAAGTTCAGCATTCATTTTTGCGGCAATATAGACCCCGCAGGGAAGCTGAAGTTCATAAGAAGGGTTGCTTGTAAGGCTATTAAGGTATTCCATTGAAAGTTCTGCCCCAACCCGGTATTTAGAATTACCGGTTACTTTAAATGCACTATATAAAATCCATGCAATAGCGCCCGCTGCTTCCGGTTCGTTATGATCATGCAGTGCGGATGGCGCCATTGCGGCATAATCCCATCCCTGATAATTCATAGATGGAATCTGCCAGGGCGTTGTACTGCCTCCCATAGCGTATACAGATTTTAACATTTGATCCGCAACGTTGATAAAAATACTGTTAAAGCCGTTTATATTAGGATAAAGAGAATATAATTGGTAAAAGAAGACATTAGGCATTGTTTCATACCACCAGTCATCAGTCGTCTGACCATCAGCGCCGTTTTGAAAAACCAATAACCCGTCCTTTTTATTGAACCATTCCTGACACATTGAAACCCAGTTATANNTCAATACCAACAAGACTGGCTCCGACAACTGCCGGAATACAGTTTATCGCTTCTGCGATACTTATGGAAGAAGACTTTCCTACATATGAATACAGCCCAAACCTTGGCCCGGAATAATTTATTGCACTATTATCAGTCCAGATTAAAGGTAAATATTCTCCCGTTAAGTTTAAATTAAAAACGAACGAGTCATAACCGGCGACAACCTGTTTCCAGTCCCTCATT
>PLNZ01000063.1 GCA_003142915.1 Ignavibacteriales bacterium
TTTTCCAAAGCAGGGTTTATCAAGCCAGGCTCCGAGATTTATATAAATACCGTTTTTGTAATTTATGTAAGCGCGTTCATGTGAATGCCCGAAAATAATATAATCATAACCCTCATCTATTTTTACTTTTGCTGTTTCAAATAGTCCGTCCTTTGTACCATACTTTTTTTGTGTTGTATAATCCCTGCTTGTCCTGCTTGTTAAACTCGCAATTTTAATTCCCAAATCAGGATGCACAATTGAGTAAGCTTTTTGTAAAAATCTATTACGCAGGATTCCTTTAAGTATCTTATATCCAAAATCATTTTCTACCAGACCATCGCCATGCCCGATAAAGAATTTTTTGCCGTTAAGGATGACATCTATCGGATTTTTATATAGAATTGCATTTATTTCTTTTTCGAAAAAATCGCGGTGAAGGAAATCATGATTGCCTATTAAATAATGTATTTTTTTACCGCTATCATGGAATTCCGAAAGAGCCGATAAAGTCCTGATAAATCCTTTTTGAATAACATATTTATATTCGAACCAATGGTCAAACAGATCCCCCACTATAAATAGTTCATCACATTCTTTTACGGCATACCTTAAAAATTTAAGAAGTAATTTCTCCTTTAATTTTTCTTCCTCCTTAGATCGAAGTCCCAAATGAATGTCGGAAATAAAAAAGTAAGTTTTGTCCACAACAACCTAATTATAATTTTTCAGAATGATTTTTGACAATAACCATTTATCGGGATCCAATATAATTTTCGACGGTTTCTTTACAGATCTTAATAATATTTCAGAATCTTTTACCGTCACATATGAAGATGAAATAGTGAAATCTTCATCATTATCAAAAATCATTTTAATATCGAGTGGAAATTTATAAATATCATAGCCATTTTGTAACTGTTTTATTTTAATTTTTGTAATATAGTCTTTCTTTGAAACATCGGTTGTCCAGCTGTATTCCAATTCAATTATACCCTTACCTTTGTAAATCCACTGGTTGAAAAATACACTTAAATTTTTTCCCGAAAGACTTTCACAGACATTTTTGAAATCATTTGTTGATGCATTACTGTATTTAAATCGTTTGAAATATTCTCTTAAGATATTAAAAAAAGTTTTATCTCCCACTTCTTTTCTTAACATATGAAGCACCCAAGCCCCTTTATCATAAACCAGCCTGTTGAATATTTCATTACCGGGATCATAAAGAGTNNCAACCCGGCTTGCTTTTCCCAATATAGAGCTTCTGAGTAAGTAGCAAACCCTTCATTGAGCCAAATATCCTTCCAAGTTTTTGGACCTACTGCATCGCCCCACCAATGATGTCCTAATTCATGAATCAGCATATCGGAAAATAATTTCCTGCCGCTTATAAATTTAGCGCCGACTCCGGTAATGGTTTGATTCTCCATTGATCCCAAATTCCATAAAAATTCAGCAACGCCATATTTTTCTTTTAGGAATGGATAAGGTCCAAACATTTGTTCAAATACCTTTAAGTAATTCCCATGATCGGAAAAATCAGTCTTCGCTTCTTCGAAATCTTTGGGAAAAGCATAATATACCAGCTGCATCGTATCATGAGTAATTGAAACATACTTTTGAGAATATGTTTTGTAACTGCCGGAATATACTGCTATTAAGTATGTTGAGATGGGATACACGGTTTTCCAATGATAAGTTCTTCTATTGCCCGCCGTTTTAATATCAATCAATTTCCCATTTGAAACCGAAACAGCCGAGGAGTCATTTGTGATGAAAATATCCGAAAGCGCTTTATCATCCGGAAGATCGATGCAAGGGTACCATGTTGAAGCAAAAACCGGTTCGCTCAGACTGTATACAAACGGTTTATTGTCTTCCGAACTGAATTCAAATGATCCCAGTCCCTGACTTTTTGGGGTTCCGCTGTATATTATTCTTACATCTGCCGAATCCCTAATATTATTGAGCTTTTCAATTGATATTATTTTTTCACTTCTGCTGTATTTTGTTTTTTGTCCATTTACTTCCAGAAGAGAAATATCAAGATTGTCATAAAAATTGATATCGATTTTGCTCAGTTTTTCATCATTAATTTTCATACTAATTGTTACATCGCCATATATCTTTTTCTCTTCCGGATGCAGATTAAGTTTAATATTGTAATGTATTACATCTATTGATCTCTGAGTAAGAGGATTATAACGGACTAATTCTTTTTCACTAAAATTCTTAAACTGTTCGGATAGAGTGATATATTTCGCAATTTGTGAATTAGGAAAAATTCTTCCGATATTTTTATAAAGAATGTATCCGGTTAGTAAAAAAGCCGTCAGCAGTCCGATGATTATTATTTGAGTTTTAGATTTTTTAAACATTATCTATGATTTACCGGATTATTATTTGATTTCTTATCAAAGTTAATAATTTCTTTAATTGCCAATCAATCATTAATTAGATATATTTTAATTAATTACTATCGGGATTAATATGGCGTATACAGGTTCCACTATTTTAAGAAAAACCCCGACGATGATTTTAGCCGGCGGTCAGGGAGAACGATTATTTCCTCTGACAAAATACAGAACTAAACCCTCTGTTCCTTTTGGAGGGAAATACAGAATTATTGATTTCACTCTTTCCAATTGTTTAAACTCAGGGTTTAGAAAGATTTATGTGCTCACACAATATATGTCCGATTCTTTAAACCGTCACCTTTATGAAGCATGGAACATTTTTAATCCGGAATTGCGTGNNATGCAATCCATCAAAATTTTAATCTCATTGATGAAGAATCCTACGAATGGGTTTTAATTCTCTCCGGAGATCATATTTACAAGATGGATTATTTAAAAATGATTCAGTACCATATTGAAAAGAAAGCACACCTTTCAATGTCTGCTATCACTGTCCCGAAATCTCAAGCATCACGTTTCGGTGTAATTCAGGTTGATCCTACATACAGAGTTTCTTCATTTATAGAAAAACCAAAAGATTCACCCGGTATTCCGGATAATCCCGACGCCTCTTTTGTCAATATGGGAATTTATGTTTTTAATGTAGCTGCTATGAAAGAAGTTTTTGATAGAATGGNNATAAAAAAGACCGGCCCTATTGGATTGATGTTGGAACAATTGACAGCTACTATGCTGCAAGCATGGATTTAATAAATGTAAATCCGCACTTCAATCTTTATGATTTTGAATGGCCTTTGCGTACTCAACAGCAGCAGTATCCTCCTGCAAAAACCGTTTCACATGAAGGGGAAAGAGTCGGCAGGGCGATAAATTCTTTGATTTCAGATGGAACAATTATTTCCGGAGGACTGGTAGAGAGATCCATTGTTGGGTTCAACGTCAGAATCAATAGCTATACTTATATTACCGATACAATTATAATGGATAATTGCAATATTGGCCGCCATACAAGAATCCGAAGAGCTATTATTGATAAAAATGTTACAATCCCTGAAGGAACCGAAATAGGATTTGATGCTGAAACCGATAAAAAAAGATTTACTGTTTCGGAGACAGGTATTGTCATCATCCCCAAGAATTACATATTCAAGTAATATTTTTCTTCAAATCCTAAGGCTGCTTTTGCAGCCTTTCGTTTATTAATGAGAGTATGCTTTGAATTTGTAACTCAATAGACTTTCATTTGCATTTGGGAAATAACACTAATCATGAATCAGTATCTTGAAGACAAATTAAATGCATTACCGCTATTGCCCGGTATTTATCAATTTCTCAACGATAAAGGTAAAGTGATTTATGTCGGCAAGGCAAAAAATTTACGCAGCCGTGTCCGGTCTTATTTCCAAAATAGAATTGAATCTCCTAAAACCTCAATACTTGTTTCTAAAATTGCCGATATCCAGTTAATTATAACGGACAGCGAAATTGAAGCGCTCGTCCTTGAAAATAACTTAATCAAAGAATNNTATTCTGCTCAAAGATGATAAATCCTTCCCTTATATAAGAGTTACAAATGAACCGTTTCCGCAAATATTTCCCACAAGGAATATTATTAAAGACGGTTCCAAATATTTCGGACCTTATACCGAAGTGAAAAACATGAAATCATCACTGAGGCTGATTAATAAAATTTTCAAGATAAGAAGCTGTAAGCTTGATATTACTCAGGAAGCGATTGAAAAGAAAAAGTTTAAAGTTTGTCTTGATTACCATATTAAAAAATGTGAGGGACCTTGTGAAGGATTCGTAAGTCAGATACATTATAATTCTATGGTAAACCAGGTTATAAAAGTTTTACGCGGTAAAACCGGTGAACTTATTGAAGAGTTAAATCTTCAAATGAAAGAAGCGTCCGGAACAATGGAATTTGAGAAAGCCGCTGAGATTCGCGACAAAATTGAACAGCTTCAACTTTATTCGGCAAAACAAAAAATTGTTACTAATGATCTTGAAGACAGGGATATTATAAGTGCGGCATTTGAAGGCAAAGATGTTTCGGCAACTGTATTGAATATCAGAGCCGGTCATTTGGTCGGAAAGCGTCAAT
>PLNZ01000206.1 GCA_003142915.1 Ignavibacteriales bacterium
CCGATCACATGCGCCATTTTTTGAATTAACTCAGGATTCCAGGTGCTTCCCAAACCAATTACCTGTGGAAACACGGTTGCCTCTTTCCAGCGTGCTACTCCGTGAATTGCTTCACTCCAGTAGTTCCAGTGATTTAATCCAAGACGTGGAATTGCGGCTGCATCAAAATGTAATTGACCTATTTTTTCATCGATATTCATTCTTGATATCAAATCTTCAACCCGCTTATCAATGGGTAGGGAAGTATCCCGGTATGGCTTAATATCCTGTGCATTTAACCGCGTCAAAAATACAAACATTAAAATTGATAATGCAAAATATTTGTAAAATAATTTTTCCAATTGAACTACTCCTTAATTAAGTAACGAAGAATTAAATATGATGCTGATACTTTATCTAAATAACTTTTGTTGCTCCGGTGAATAATATTTAATACCGCCTTTAAGTGATGAAAATTCCTGCCTGGTTCAATTGAATTAAATCTTTTATCATTAATGAATTCCTGATTGGCATTTCCAAGATTGGTATAAATGTCCAACACTGTGAAGTCCTGATATTAGAACCAAAATATTTAGTACGTTTCAAAATCTTTAGTTTAATGCTTTTATTAGTATCATGTAAAAATTTTTTATTCATTCCAACAGTCTATCTTTATATCACCTGAAAATGGCTGTAATGATTTCCATTTAATAAACTTTGTTTCGCCGGGCAGCATCTCAAAGTAGTTGTCGGAAAAATCCACATCTGCATCTAAAGTAACCACACGTGCCCAGTTGTCAGTATGAATAGTTACTTCACCCTCATACTTTGTTCCTTTCCGGGTAACTATAAGGTTAGCTTTTTTTAACGGCATTTCCCGTGGTAAACCATCTGACCACCAGCTTCTGTCGCTTCCATTTTCATAAACGATATCGCAGACAATTATGGCATTTTTACCATATTCTTTCTGAATTCCTTCCGTACTCATTTCATATGCCGCAGTACTGCTGTTGGCCGGTACTGTTATGGTAATCTTTTTTAATAACACTAAATCTCCTGAAACAGGCTGCACTTTTATTTCAACATCAACAACCATTTGTTTATGCACATCGTTGCAAATCCACCATTTAAGCGATTTGCTTATTTTTTCGGAAGCGGCAATAACGGGCCTGCTGCCTGCAGCGGCTGCGTACCACGCTGCCTTACGGTTTCCAAAGTAATCCACCATACTCCAACCCGAAGGNNAACATCCAGAATTGGATTCCGCTGGTATAAAACATTCGCCTTCTGCTGGCTTCCATAGCGAGGCGGACAAAATCATATTGAACATATTCCATTTGTTTAATACGGCGGTCAATATTATTACCGGGATCGCCGTAAAGTATGCCTGATTCACGTTCCACTACCTGGAATAAAGTCAGGTGCCCCGGAGGTGCACAAGGATTGTCTTTTGTATGGAATTCCCACATACTATTATCTGAGAGATCATTTTCGGTCATAAATTTTAAAAGGCTTCTTTTGGGTGGAGCCCCTGCTGCACCATGTTCGCTCATATAACGTGCGCTGCAGATAGTATCGATAAGAGTCCGGTAATTACGCATATCACCCGATCGCATTTCGTCAGTATATTCCACATTCGTATGATTATCGCCGGCAAGCAAAGAATTATTCGGGTCACCGCCGAACGGGCTGGTTGGCCTGAAAACTCTCGAGGGATCTAAGCTTTTTACGAGCGGGGCAGTAATGGTTGCCTGCATATTTTTACATGACCAGTTTTCCATAGGACGGCTTCCTAATCCCAGCTCATTATCCCCGGCATATAAAATCAAACTTGGGTTATTTCTGATCATTTTAACAGCGGAGGCAAATTCTGTTTGAAGTAAAGCAACAAACCCGGTATCTTCTTAGGGGTAAGACGCACAAGCCAGTAAAAAATCCTGCGTAACCATAATACCCATTTTATTACAGGCATGCCAGAATGCTTCAGGTTCATAAATGCCGCCTCCCCATGAACGAAGAATATTCATGCCCGCATCCATCGCCTGGTCAAGCACGCGGTTATATTTTTCCTTAGTAATTCTTGCAGGGAAGGGGTCCGCAGGAACCCAATTCCCGCCTTTCGCAAAAATACGTTCACCATTCATGACAATAGTAAAACTGCTTCCCTTTTTATCTTTGTCAGGCAATTCTTCAATGGTAACAGTTCTGATCCCTGTTTCAATAGTTTTTCGATGTATCTCTTTATCCTGCTTATCGTATAAAACAGCAGTAATATAATAAAGAGGCTGCTTGCCCGCGCCATTAGGCCACCAAATTTGAGGAAGGTTAATTTGTGCCTCGAAATTAATTAAAGATTTATTTACATCAGATGTTTTTTGCCAAACTGTTTGCCCATCCTGATTTGTAATAAGTAACTTCAATTTACCGTTCAACTGATTAACAGAAGAGGCGGTTACTTGTATTTTTAAATTTGCTTTCTCAGAATTTAGTTCCGAGGTATAAGCAAAGATATCATCAATACGTGAATCCTGATAAGCGACAATCCGGCATGATCGCCAGATGCCTGCTGTAACGAAGCGGTTCACCCAATCCCAACCAAAAGTGCATTGCATGCGTCTTATGTAAACGCGGGAGGCAGACGTATCAAAAACAGCAGAATATTTATTACGCGGCTTACCGGCAACAGTTTTTACAGCAGGGGCAAAGCGCACCTCAATTTCATTGGCGCCGCTTTTAAGCCAGCCTTTGCTAATATTAAATTCATAGGGGATAAACATATCATTCGTTTGACTGAGCAGTTTTCCGTTCAGATAAATGCTGGCATACGTATCAAGCCCGTCAAACTGTAACATCAGCCATTTGCCGGAAAAATGTTCAGGCAGCGAAAATATTTTTTTATAACGCCATTCCCAATCCTCAACCCACTGGCATTGTTCTGCCTGCTTACGCCAGAAAGGATCAGGTATTATACCTGCACTGATCAGGTCCGGGTGCACCTGCCCGGGTACTGTGCCGACAACTTTTATAGTCCGGCTTCCATCGGGGCTTATCCCGGTTAATTCCCATTTGCCATCCAACTTTAAGATATTTTCGGAATTGAAAGATGAATTTGATTTTGCGTAAATTGTGAATGAAATAGTGCAACAAGCAATAATGAACAATATAGATAAAAAGCGTTTCATACTAATTATAATTTTAGCTTTTACTTATCAACTTTATTATCATTTTTATCTGAAGTAGATTTACCAAAAGTGCACACTTTGTCCCAGCTTCCCGCACAGAAGTACCAATCAAATGAGTATGAAGCTAAGCCGGGAAGCGGATGTGATAAAACTACAGCAAAAGTGTGTCTGGGCGCTGCCCATACTGCTCCGTACAGGAGCTTAACATATTCAGCATTCTTCATAATAAAAGCGCTATTGGTAGCCCAGCTTTTGGTTGGAACAACTATTGCAAATCCGTCAGTTAGCGATGAATCCTGGTAACGCCCCGTCATGAGTACCGGAGCTGATGCACTTGAACACGGATGAATTTCAGAACAGTATTTAGGTGCAAATACAGCACTAAAATTAAAATTCCATGGCGCTGCTCCTTCTAAAAACCACTGGAGAGTGTCCGGTTCCCCTGGCCGTATATTAACAACTGTCTGATGAAGTTTCAGGTAATATTTTGGTTCCCCATCAGGATTTGGAATCCAGTTTGCATCGGTTTCAATTATATACGGAGTTGAATAACCCGGAGGAAAATTTTCGCTTAACTTTCCTTTCCATACTGCAATGAACGGATTGCTTTCAAACGAGTTGTTTACACCAGCATCTATCATGACGGCAAATGCCCTCATTGATTTATCTCCATCGCAAGCCATACCGGTAGTAGTAGATGCGACATCCATACTTGTTCCACCCTGGCTCGGGTGAAATGCTGACCAGTATGGGCTCAATCCCTTTAAATCTTCCTCTTTGCCGTTTCGAAAATGAAACATTTCAATGTTGGCTCCGGCGCTATGACCATATAGCAGTTCATGCCCATGGTAGCGTAGAGAAATTAATGTGGCGCCGTGTGTTAAATCGAACCTGGCTTCCTGTTCTCCTGCCGGATCGCGAAGTACTACTACCTGTACTGTTTTTAAAATCTCACGCGACTGCCAGTAATTGACTATGTTTACGGGATATTCTTCAAATTGGCCTCTAACGTCAGGCATTTTCTGGCAATTCACAGGGCCGTTGAACAAAACAATAAGAGCAGAAAATATGATTAAACATTTTAATCTCAGTTTGTAACAGAGTGGAGTTTGATGTTTATAAATTTCTGTTTTCATTGAACACCTCCTTCTAAGCCAAGCTTACGGGAAAATTGCAGAGCATTATCCCAGGGGCCAACCATTATATACCACACAAAACTTTTCGATGCCACGCCATCCAGAGACTCAGATGAAGAAAGATGAAAACTATGGTTACGCCACATATAATCGCTATTGAAACCGCCGCCAATTTTACTATGCTGGAAGTTACTGTCCGGCATGGCGATAGCTAATCCATCCTTGCAGGTTGAATCGGTGTACCAGCCTCCGGACATATAATTATTTTTGGAGAATGAACACGGGCAGTTTTCCGGGCTTATTGCACGGACACTATATCGCCAGGTTTGGTAATCGGCAAAGTCATAATCCAGTGGCCCCATTTTTTCGTCTGTAAGATGAGTAATCCGCTCGTCAAGCACCAGATAATATTCAGGTTCACCACCGGGATTTTTGACCCAATGAGCTTTGGTTTCAAGAGTATAAGGGGAGGAATAGCTTGTTGGAATTGTAGTGTCAACTCTTCCGCCCCATACCGCCAAAATCGGGTGTGGGTAAAATCCGTTATTATGATTGAAATCCAGCATCATCGTGATAATATCCACCGAATCTGTGCCATAACATGCGACACCAGTAACAGGCGACATAGTTGTTCCATCACCGGCTTGTGTCGGGTTATAATCTCCTTCCCAGGGGCCGTCATTTCTTTGATTATGAAAAGCCATTTGCAATAACCCTCCTCCATTATAACCCCATATATATTCTTCATTTTTATATTTGAATGAAACGATCGCCCCACCCTCAGCCATATCAAATAGAACGGTTTGTTCGTCAGCCGGATCTTTTAATACGACTGCCTGATCTACTTCTCCCGGCTGCATTGTAAAATATGTAATTTGGCCGCTTACGCGAACTGCTTCCTTGTCCTCGGGTGTGGGTAATCTTTGTAATTCCCGGTTGGCCGTGCTGTTTGTTGAATTATTCAATGATTGGGCTTTAATGGTTACAGTTAGGAGTAAGCAGAATAGTATTAAACAAACATGTAAAGTTTTTTTTTCTTGCATAGTATTTTTGATCCCGTTTAATAATTATTTTTTCAATATTTCCTTTTCAATTTGAATTGAAAATCTGTATTCAGGAAAACAAAATATTAGAACCTATAATTGTTGTACAAATCACTTAATGCTTTGCGAAATGCTTTAAGTAAATTATTAAGGTAATGTTTTAAAGTCAATGGTGTTATTAAATAATTTTTTATTCTAACCTGTTCATATAAAAATAATTCTTGACAATGATTACGTAAAACCAATATATTTTACTTAATCGTTTTCGTAAATATGCCCGTTGGTTCTATGGGATGGGTTAATTGTCAGATTAAAAATAGCTGAAACAGCAGTTTCGTTAAAAAAAATAATGATGCATTGATATAAATGCTTTAATCACTTCCAAATTTGAAATTAAGAAAGAATATTATGATGGTTAAAAAACTTCTAGTGTACATACTTACATTGTTCTTCCTGGGTTGCAACCTAAAGATATACTCACAAACTGCCTCAATCATAGTTAATGTAAATGAAAAAGGGGCGCGGATTAGCCCGTTGCAGTACGGTATGTTTTATGAAGAAATCCAGCATGCAGGCGACGGCGGTTTATATGCTGAAATGTTAGAGAACCGTTCTTTTGAAGAATATCGAAACGGATGGGAGTTTGAAAAACTTCTTGGTAAAGGTATAATGCCGGTAATGGATGATTTGAAAAATATAAAAGGATGGCAATTGAACGGTAATGGTAAAATGATATTAGACCAGTCGGATCCGTTAAATGATAATAACCCTACTTCTTTGAAGGTAGAACTGAATGGTGAAGTATCCATTATTAATGCCGGGTTTTTGCCGGACGGCCAACAAGAGGGAATTGGTGTTGGTCTTGCCTGTAATGAAAATGAAAAGCTTGAGCTGTCATTTTATGCTAAAGCCAATGCAGATTTCAACGGGAAAATAATTGTGCAGCTTGAAGGAAAAGACGGTAAAATACTTGCGGAGAAATCACTGGAAGGAATTACAAATAAGTGGAAAAAATTTAGTACCGAATTATTATCAAACAATACCGATCTGAGTGCACGGCTGGTGTTGAGAGCTAATGGTACCGGAGCATTGTGGCTTGATATGGTCTCCCTTTTTCCCAAAGATACCTTCAAAAACCGTCCGAACGGGTTACGAAAAGATATAGCTGAAATGTTGGAAGCATTAAAGCCGTCTTTTATCCGGTTTCCCGGTGGATGTTTTGTGGAAGGACTTTATCAGTTAAATGAGGCATGGCGGCCTTTAAAAACTTTAGGTGATGTTGCCGAGAGACCCGGCTTACCCGGAGCACGCTGGCAATATGGTTCTACAGATGGTTTAGGGTACTATGAAATGCTGCAAATGTGCGAGGACTTCAATGCTAAACCACTTCTGGTGATAAATACAGCAATGAGTCACGGTGATGAGGGAATTGTTCGCTATGATGACCCAAATACTCAGTTCCCAGATTTCCTAAATGAAACTCTGAACGCAATTAAATATGCGAATGACGATATGAATACTAAATGGGGTGCCGAACGAGCATCGGATGGTCATCCAAAACCATTTAATTTAAATTATATGGAGATAGGTAATGAAGACGGTGATTTTCCTTCTTATGATGATAGATATGGAATATTCTATAAGAAGATAAAAGAAAAAAATCCAATGATGAATTTTATTGCAAATGCTAAATTAAACACACAAGGATATCCCAAAAATGAGCCTGTTGAAATAATAGATGAGCATTACTATACATCAGTGGGCTGGTGCATAGAAAATTTTCATAAATATGATTCATATGATCGGAAAGGGCCAAAAGTTTATTTAGGCGAGTTCGGTGTAACCGATGACCCGGCATTTCAAACAAATAAAGATATTAACAATTTAAGAACAGCATTGGGTGAAGCAATCTTTTGGCTGGGTGCCGAACGTAATTCCGATATTGTAGTCATGACCTCATTCGCGCCACTACTCTGCCGGTTGGACCAAAAAATGTGGCCATCAAATTTAATATATTTTGATCAGGCACGTGTATTTGGCTCTCCATCATATTATGTTATAAAAATGTTATCTAACAACAGCGGTGATGTAAATCTTTCTGTAAAAAGTGTAAGCAATCCGGTAATAATTAAGACGGAGATACCGAGTCAAAAAAATAGGGAAAGGTTTACCGATTGTAAATTTCCCGAAAGTATTTATGCCGGCGCTACATTAAATGAAAAAACCAGTGAAGTAATTCTTAAAGTAATTAATTTTTCTCCATCTCCTCAATCAGCCACAATAACCTTAGAAGGTATAAAGGAAATTTCGGGTAATTGCACAGCAGAGATTTTGTTTAACAAAAACATTACTGCCATTAATTCATTTGATGATCCTCTCAATGTTGTGCCTAAAACTAAAAAGATTTCATGCAGCGGTAAAGAATTAAAATATGAATTAAAGGAGAATTCATTTACAATAATCAGAATACCTATAGAGTAAGGAAGTTATGCTGATTTGATTAAGAGGATTAAATTATTGCTAAAATTTTAAGATTGATTGAGATTTGGAAACTTCTTTACAATTTAATATTGATAACTCAACATTATATTAGGCAATATTTAGAGTGTAGTCGCTTTTAAAATTATGTCGATTTATACATTATCTCTTTATTTTAATAAATGCATAATTGCTTTTCTATGTCATGAAATGTTTTGACAGCCAGGTAGTTGAAGTGCCGTTGCCATTTTGTTCAAAACACTACTTCCACTTTGGAATATTCCGTAAATGGCTTCTCTGATAAAGTGCCGCTTGATCGATGATTATCCAACGCTTATTTTGTTGCTGAATTTAGTGGTTTTTACTTTTCTCAAGTTTATGAGCTTTCCCTTTGGTAGTTCTTTTTTTCTGGCTACCATTCCTTTTCCCTTTCATCTTTATTAACGAACTCTAAGTCATTACTTTTTAAGCTATTATCCTATGTCTTTTTTGGGGAAAACTCTATACTATTGTTCTGTCCCACATATAAATAGACATTTAATAAATTAATTTTATATATTAGTATCAACAAAAAAAGAGATACTAATGAAACTAAACGAAACAGAAAAACAAGAACTACTGAAACTCATCAGGGGAAGAAATACAAAACAGAAAGTTGTGCTTCGTGCAAAAATAGTCATCAAATTATCGGAAGGAATACAGAAGATAAATATTTCAAAAGAATTAGGCATTAACCGGAATACCGTTTATTTATGGGAAAAAAGATATAAAACCGGAGGAGTCAATAGTATACTAAAAGATGCCAGTAGACCGGGAAGGAAACCAAAAATAGATTCAGATAAAAAGGAAGCAATAATAGAAGCAACACTTCACACAAAGCCTAAGGATGGATCGCAACAATGGAGTGTTCGCCAAATGGCACTCGAACTAGGAGTTTCCCGGATGACGGTACACCGAATATGGAAAGGACATAATCTAAAACCACATTTAGTAAAACAGTTTAAGATAAGCAATGACCCAAGATTTGTTGAGAAACTAAATGATGTAGTTGGTTTATATCTGAATCCACCTCAGAAAGCACTTGTTATCTGTGTTGATGAAAAGAGCCAAATACAAGCATTAGATAGGACTCAGCCGGGATTGCCGATGAAGCGGGGACGAAAAGGTACTATGACACATGATTATAAAAGGAACGGAACGACATCACTTTTTGCGGCATTGAGTATGCTTGATGGGAAAGTAATTGGAGAATGTTACCAAAAACATACGCACAAAGAGTTTATCAAATTTCTGCAATTGGTAGATAGAAAAACGCCAAAGGAATTAGATTTGCACATGATAATGGATAATTACGGCACACATAAAACAGAGGATGTAAAGAAATGGTTAAAAAAACATCCGCGGTTTAGATTTCATTTTATACCTACATCATCATCATGGCTAAATATGGTAGAAAGATTTTTCAGTACAATAACAAATAAGATGATTAGGAGAGGTTCGTTTAATTCGGTATCAGCATTAGAGTCAGCTATCCAATTATTTCTTACAAAGCATAACGAAATTCCAAAATTATTTAAATGGACAAAAGATGCTGAAACTATAATTGCAAAGGTTAACATATGTCGAGAAGCGTTAGGGACAGAACACTAGTTTGTATTAGTTAACACCCTCCAACAATACGCTTTGATTTCTTTGTTTCGCCAGAACCCGACTTTTGTTTGTTCTGCTGAATTAAAATAGGTATTTTTACCGATGCTTCAGATCTGAACCTGTAAGTATCCGCTTCCTGCCTTCCGTGAGTACCTTCAGGCATTTTGAAATT
>PLNZ01000013.1 GCA_003142915.1 Ignavibacteriales bacterium
CATTGCCGATAAGAAATCAGAAGAGATCATGCGTGAATTAATTATGAAAGAATATCCGGAACATGGTATTCTTGGTGAAGAATTCGGAGAGTACAAACCGGATTCGGAATATCAATGGATTCTTGATCCTATCGATGGCACAAAAAGTTTTATATGCGGCACTATTACATTCGGGACTTTAATTGCATTGATGAAAAACAAAGAACCTATTCTTGGGGTTATCAATCAGCCGATTCTAAATGAATTTTTAATCGGGGATAATTATACCGCTATGTTAAACGGGAATCCCGCTCATGTAAGAAATTGCTCAAAAGTTTCAGATGCAGTATTACTAAATACCGATATACTTGATATTGAAGAGTATCAGAACAAAAAGGGATTTGATTCGTTAATGCACCAGGTAAAACTATTTCGTATGTGGGGTGACTGCTATGGTTATTTACTGGTAGCAACAGGTTTTGCGGATATTATGATGGATCCGATTATGAATCCATGGGATTTTCTGGCACTAATCCCTATACTAAAGGGTGCAGGAGGAACAATCACCGATTATCATGGGAACGATCCGTTAAAAGGAAATAGTATTGTTGCAACAGGAGGATCAATACATCAAACGGTAATTGAAATTATTAATCAGTAAATATTTTTGAATCCTTTTATTATTTTAGTCATCATATCAGTAGAAAATAAAAGGAGTCATAAATGAAAAACGTAGTTGAAGGAACCGATGGTAATTTTGAAGCAGAAGTTCTTAAATCAAATCTTCCGGTATTGGTTGATTTCTGGGCACCTTGGTGCGGACCGTGCAAAATGATCGGTCCTGTTGTTGAAGAAATCGCAGATGAAATGGTTGGTAAATTAAAGGTAGTTAAAGTTAATACCGATGAAAATAATGCTATTTCTGCTCAGTATGGTATCAGAAGTATCCCTACACTTGGAATTTTTAAAAACGGCAAGCTTGTAGATTCTGTTATCGGAGCAGTTCCTAAAAGTCATCTTATAGATAAAGTTAAGCCGCACATTGTGAGTGTGAATTAATTTTAATAGTATTGTTTTACTATGTATAATCTTTTTTACAAAAAGCCCCGTATTTGCCGGGGCTTTTTTTTAATCCACATTTACTATTATTATGAAAAGTAATATCGCCCACTTTCTTTATATTAGTAATACCGTTAGCTTTTTACTGTCAGTTAATCGAAAATAACCAAAGACTATAAATGTTTGCTCAGGTAGTATTCCCTTTATCATTCCGAAATATCTTTACTTATTCTATTCCGATAGAATTAATTGATTCCGTGAAAACCGGAGTACGTGTAGTTGTCCCTTTCGGGAAACGAGTACTTACAGGTTTTGTAATTGAATTATTGGATTCGGCAGGGGATATAAAGAATGTTAAACCTATTCGTGATGTATTGGATGAAACTCCGATATTTGATGCAACANNAGCTCTCTCGGGGAAGCACTGAAAAATTCAACACCTTATGGTTCTGAAGTTGAATCCAAACGGAGAATTATATCGGATCAGAATTATTGTGAAGAACTGCTAAGGACTGAAACTAAAAAAACCTCGCTCCGGGCTAAATTGTTAACTGCATTATCATTAAAACAAGTTTATACAATTTCATCACTTCAGAAAGAAGTAAAAAGTAAAAATATCCACACGCCGCTTCGTTTACTTGAAAAGATCGGTGCAGTTACGATGCTTGATGAAATCAGTACTGCAAAAGTACACGTGAAAAAACTGAAATTTGTGAAACTCGCAAAGGAATTGGATGAAGTCTATGATATAATGCCCGAGATTGAAAAATCAGCACCTAAACAAATGGTTGTTCTTTTAGAGTTAATTGCGCGGAAAGAACCGCTTCAGCTTTCGGAACTTCTCAAAAAAACAAAATTAACCGTATCGGCAATAAACAGTTTGGAGAAAAAATCACTAGTCAAAATATTCGATAATGAAGTCGAACGTATATATTCGGAATCCTACAAGGAAGATGCAAAAACTATAATACTAACAGACCCTCAGAAGAAAATCATTGATCAGGTTGGCGAAGCAATTGATAATAAAATCTTTGAAACATTTCTTCTTCATGGTATCACAGGCAGCGGAAAAACACAGGTCTATATTGAACTTGCTAAAAAAGTAATTGACAGCGGTAAAACAGTTATTATTCTTGTGCCGGAGATTTCTCTCACACCGCAAATAACTACCCGCTTTTATAATTATTTCGGAGAGATTACTACAGTACTCCACAGCCGTATGTCCATGGGTGAAAGATATGATTCCTGGCGCGGAATTATTGCAGGGAAATATAAAGTTGTAATTGGTCCTCGTTCCGCATTGTTTGCCCCACTTCAAAATATCGGACTTATTGTAGTTGATGAAGAACATGACCAAAGTTATAAACAATATGATCAGGTGCCGAAGTACCACGCGCGGGATGCGGCGGTTATAAGGGCAAAATTGTGCGGCTGTCCGGTAATACTTGGCTCGGCAACCCCTTCTATTGAAAGCATGTATAATGCGCTTAATAAAAAATATACTCTTTTAGAATTAACCGAGAGGATGGACAATGCAAAGCTGCCGTTAATCAAGCTCGTTGATGTTACCATAGAGAAGAAAAAGAAAACTATGGAAAGCATCTTTTCAAAAACTCTTCTTGATGAGATCGGTCTCAGGTTAAGGAAAAAAGAAAACATAATAATTCTTCAAAACAGACGAGGGTTTGCGACTAATATATTTTGCAATGACTGCGGTGAAGTCATTACATGTGACGACTGTTCTGTTTCCATGGTACATCATTTGAATAAAAATATATTGCAGTGCCATTATTGCGGTATTATCAAACCGGTACCTAAAGCTTGTCCGCTCTGCGGTTCGTTGGCGCTTAAATTTTTTGGTACGGGAACTCAGCGTGTTGAAGATGAACTCAGTTATTATTTCCCGGCGGCAAAAATTGAACGTGTTGATTCCGATTCGATTAATAAAAAAGGTAAACTCGGAGAAATACTTAATAGTTTCGGTAAAGGTGAAATTGATATACTTGTTGGAACTCAAATGGTTTCAAAAGGACTTGATTTTGCGAAGGTGACTTTAGTTGGTGTAATATCTGCAGAAACAACTCTTTGGATACCCGATTTCCGTGCTGATGAAAGAACTTTTCAATNNGAAGTCGTTATACAAACACAAAACCAAAAACATTTTGTTCTTCAAAAAATATTGGCAAACGATTATATGGGCTTTTATGAACGTGAAATTGGTTTAAGACAGCAGGGAGAATATCCGCCGTTTATACATATCGGATTAATTGAAATGAAAGATGAAAAAGAAAAGCATGTTCGCGAGGCAATAAATGAGTTTTATAGTTACCTGCAAAAATATTGGAAAGGATTGAAAATAACTCCGCCAACCGAAGCAATAGTTTATAAGATAAAAGGAAGTTATCGTTTTCAGATTTTACTTAAGAGTCTTAAGAAAAATGATCCGTCGGGCAAATTACTTCGTTCTGCTATATTAAATACATTTGTTGAGTTTAATCAGAAGTCACGATATAGAGATGTGAAACTGATTATCGATATTGATCCCCAATCAATTA
>PLNZ01000392.1 GCA_003142915.1 Ignavibacteriales bacterium
ACCAGATTAAGAATTCGAGTTAAAGATTTAATGACGTATAGCCGCAGGAGCTTAAAATTTACTTTCTTGGGTGTGATAAAAGCTTGTGGATGGGGATTAGTTTTTAGCTGGAAGAGCAGATCAATATTATTACTTAACATATGTATAAAGCATTCTATAATTGGATTTTTAAATAATATAAAAATATTTATAAGTACAACCGGTGAAAATATAAATTAATTTATATGATGTACCCAAAAACTGGGAATAAAATTTAAATTAATATCATTTGTTTTAGAATAATAAGTTTAAATGAAAATTGCAATTATTGGTTCTCGCGGTTATTCTTATGTTTACAGTGGTTATGAAACATTTGTAAAAGAACTTTCTGAAAGATTAGAAAAACAAAATATTTCAGTAACAGTTATGACATATATTAACTAAACATACAAAGAGGAATACATGCAGCTTCAAATTGAATCAAAACATTTAAACGGACTTGTTGTAATACAACCTGAAGTATACCAGGATGAACGGGGTTTTTTCATGGAGGCCTATCGTTCGGATCAATTTCAGGAATTAGGATTACCAATAAACTTTGCCCAGGATAATCATTCCCGTTCGGCAAAGAATGTCTTAAGAGGACTTCATTTTCAATGGGATCCCCCGATGGGTAAACTAATGCGTGTTACTTTTGGAAACGCTTTTTTAGTTGCCGTTGATATCAGAAAAAATTCCCCAACTCTTGGTAATTGGTATGGAAGAGAAGTTACAGCAGATAACAAGCTTGAAATATATGCTCCGGCAGGCTTTGCAAGAGGGTTTTGCGTGCTCTCGGATTTTGCTGAAATTCAGTACAAATGCACTGGAATATACAGTAATAAAGCAGAATCGGGTATTCTTTGGAATGATCCCAAAATCGGGATTGAATGGCCGGTAAAAAATCCGGTTTTATCTAAGAAAGATGAAATTGCACAGACCCTCTCAGCGTGGCTGAATTCGTCCGAATCAAACAACTTTATTTTTTAATCAGAAAAGGATTACCAATGAAAATATTAATTGCCGGGGGCGCCGGTTATATCGGTTCATCTTTAATTCCGAAATTATTGGAAAGAGGTTATGAAATTGATGTGATTGACCTGTTATGGTTTGGAAATAATTTACCTCCGCAGATAAAAATAATTAATAAAGATATTTTTGATGTTATGGAAAAAGATTTGGCAAATTATGATCAAATAATCTTTTTAGCTGGATTGTCTAATGACCCGATGGCAGAATTTTCACCAGGTATGAATTTTATATACAATGCTTCAGCGCCTTCTTATCTTGCATATATTGCGAAACGGGCCGGTGTAAAAAGATTTATTTATGCAGGATCTTGCTCTGTATACGGATATACAATCAATGAACTGTATAATGAAAATTCACCCGCAGTGTCAAATTATCCGTATGGTATTTCTAAGCTCCAGGGTGAACAGGCCGTTATGCAAATGTCGGATAATAATTTTTCGGTTATTTGTTTTAGACAGGGAACAATCAGCGGCTATAGTCCCCGGATGCGTTTGGATCTTATAGTAAACACTATGTTTAAAAATGCGGTGGATAAAAATGAGATAATTATTAATAATCCGTCAATTTGGCGCCCGATTCTAAGTATTGAAGATGCTGTAAGCGCTTATATCAGGGCCGTTGAAGCTAGTCAGCCGATAACCGGCATTTTTAATATTGCTTCGGGAAATTATACGGTTGGTGAAGTAGGCGATTATGTAAAGTTTGCTGTTGAAAACTATCTTAAGAAAAAAATAAAATTGACAATTAAAAATATTGAAGATTTTAGAAATTATAAGGTCGACATAGATAAAGCGATAAAAATATTAAGTTTTAAACCAATGCATGATGTAAATTCAATTTTAAAAAATCTTTTTGAAAATTTANNAAAATTTAGATTCATTCAAAGATTTTACAAATCCCAACTACTATAATATTCAGGTTTTTAAGACTTTAGAAATGAAAAAATTATGAAAATTGCGGTTATTGGCGCTAATGGCCAATTAGGGTCGGATCTTTGCAGGGTTTTTTCTCAGCAGCATGAAGTAATTCCATTAACCCACTCTGATATTCAAATAGAAAACATGGATTCTGTAAAGTTGGTGTTATCGCCTCTTCTACCGGATGTTATCCTTAATACGGCTGCCTTTCATGTTGTTCCGGTATGTGAAGGAAAGCCGGATACCGCTTACAATATTAACCCAATTGGTTCATTAAACCTTGCACGGTTTGCTCAGGATATAAAATCTGAATACGTTTATTACAGTACCGATTATGTGTTTGACGGGAGTAAGCATCAGCCTTATCTGGAAAATGATTCTCCTAATCCTTTAAATATTTATGCTGTTACTAAATTAGACGGTGAATTTTTTGCATTAAATTATTGTGAGAGAAGTATTGTAGCACGTGTATCGGGTATTTATGGTAAGACGCCATGCCGGGCAAAAGGCGGAAATTTTATTACAACCATGATAAAGCTGGCAAAAGAAAAACCTGAAGTAAATGTAGTGGCAGATGAAATTCTTACACCAACACCTGCATTTGAAATTGCTAAAACAACGTTAGAGTTAATAAATCGAAAAGAAGAATATGGATTATTTCATATGACTTCTGAAGGTGAATGCTCGTGGTATGATTTTGCAAAAGAAATTTTTGATAAGTTAAAATTAAAAACTCCCCTTTATAGTTGTAGTGTAAAAGATTTTACCAATTCTATAAAGAGACCCTTTTATTCAGTGCTTGAAAATTTTAATCTTAAAAAAATCAAAATAGATAAAATGTCATATTGGAAAGACGGTTTGGATAAATTTTTAGAGGAATATTATTTATGAAAATTGGCATGATTGGATTTAGAGGAATTCCACATACATACGGCGGTGGAGATGAATTCATTAGATATCTGGGTCCGGGACTGGCTGCAAGAGGGAATAAGGTAGTTGTATACTGCTGGTCTCAATTATTTAAAGATAAATCTAAATATTATAATGGTGTAGAGAGAATTTTTATACCGACTTTTAATCATAAATCATTAGGGCAATTATATTTATCAACAGTTGCTGTTATTCATATGCTCTTTATAAAAGTAGATATTGTATATATACATACTTTACCAAGTGGATTGCATTCAATAATACCCTGGTTATTTCGAAAAAAAATCGTTGTGAATACTGATGGTTTCGATTGGTTAAGGGATAAATGGGGGATAATAGGTAAAACTTACTTTAAATTATCAGCACGCGTAGTTACGTTTACTGCAAATAGATTAGTAAGTGATGCAGAAGGAATAAGGGATTATTATTTGAGGAAATTTAATGTTGATTCAACGGTCATTGCGTACGGTGCTAACATTGAAACAACTAAAAATAAAGATTTAATAAAAGAATTTGGAGTTGAACCATATGGTTATTTTTTAATTGCTTGTAGATTTGTTCCTGAAAATAATATTTCTTTAATTATAAGTGCATTTGAGAAGGTAAAAACGGATAAAAAATTATTAATTGCAGGCGCTGCTAATTATAAAAGTGATTATTTCGATAAATGTAAATCTACAAAGGATGCGCGGATAAAATTTTTAGGTCATATCTCTGATTATAATACAATGAAAGAACTTCATTGTAATTGTTATGCTTATCTTCATGGTCATTCAATGGGGGGAACAAATCCGGCTCTTTTAAAAGCTTTAGGCTATGGGAACTGTATTCTGGCTTTAGACACTGTTTTTAACAGGGAAGTTTTAGATGATAAATATGGAATAATTTTCAAAAATGATGTTAATGATTTAGTTAATAAATTACAAGAAATTATTGAGAATCCCTCTAAGGCAGAAAATTATAGGCGAAATGCACCTAATAGAATAACTGAAGCTTATACATGGGAAAAGATTATTAATGATTATGAAAAATTATTTAAAAGTGTACTTTCGTGAAATTACAGAGCATCAATAGAATAATTACGATTAATAAAAAAGAATAATTGTTTATCAGTGATAAATTAATCAGACTAATTATTAGAGTTCCAATAATTTGATTTGTCTATTACTCGGTTTTATTCGAAGAATTTCGAATCAGGTAATATTAACTGCTATGGAGGATTTATAAAATGCAAATATATAAAACTTCACTTTATCTAACCCGGATAATTCTTGATTTAATTTTAATAATTGCAGTATTCCTGTTATCCATAAAAATTTCTTCACAGGGCTGTAACTTCTTAAAAGAAACAAACTCGCAATTATTATTATTATCCCTGCTTATAATTTGGTATTTCTCATGTAAAACTATCGGGTTATACGATGAGTTTCGTTCAAGAAATTACAGCTATGAACTGCTGCTTGTAATAAAAAATATTATTGTTCAAGTACTTGGCGTTATAGTTGTTTCATTCCTGCTAAAGAAATATGATTTATCAAGGTATTTTGTTGTTGTCTATTCGTCATTACTATTTATTATTCTGGGCTCGTCAAAATATCTTATGCGCCGGCTTTTAATTTTCTTTCGTAAAAAAGGAAGGAATCTCCGCAGCCTGCTTATTATCGGGGCGGGCGAAATTGGGCAAAGTTTTTATCAGTTAACGCTTGATAATCCTCATTTCGGTTACCGTATTATAGGCTTTTTAGATGATAAAATGAAGTCTTTCTTAAACGGACAATATCTTGGTAAAATAGACCAATTGGACTCCATATTAAGTACAAAAAATATTGATGATGTAATTATAGCTCTTCCAAATTATGCTAATAATAGAATTGAAGATGTAGTAAGAACATGCGAAAGGCATACAACACGGATAAAAATAATTCCTGATTACTGTAAGTTTGCTTCTACAAAATATAATATTTCAATGTTCGGTCATTTGCCCATTATATCGTTAAGAGAAGATAGAATAAACGAGCTTCACTGGCACATATTAAAAAGGGGATTTGATATTATATTCTCTTTTTGTTTATTCTTTTTTGTATTCTCATGGTTTTTCCCTGTAATAATAATAATGCAGAAACTGTTTAATCCCGGTGCGGTTTTTTACAAGGGAAAACGCTGGGGTAGAAGTAACAAAGAATTTATGTGTTATAAATTCCGTTCAATGGTACCTGGTGGTATTATTCAATCAAATGATAATACATATAATAATACTTCAAAAATAGATTCAAGAATTACTAAATTTGGCAGATTTTTAAGAAAAACAAATATTGATGAGCTGCCCCAATTTTGGAATGTGTTAAAGGGTGATATGAGC
>PLNZ01000328.1 GCA_003142915.1 Ignavibacteriales bacterium
ATTCAGGATTGACGAGACACTAGGTTACAAATTTACCATGAAAATAATTTTTACTTTACCTCTTTGCTTAATTATTAGCTTTGTTGTCTCGATAGCCCAAATCGATAGTCCAAGAGTGAAGACCGACTTGACCGTTCCCGTTTGGCAGCCCCATGATTTCAAGTTCAAAGCATTACATAAGATTGATAACCCGTTTCTTATTAAGTTTAGTGCAAAGATTCTAAGCCCGGATGGAAAATCATTTTCAATTCCGGGATTTTACAATGGTAAAAGCACATGGATTATTCGTGTATCGCCTATTGTTGAAGGGGAATGGAAGATTGAAACAAAATCAGAGCTGCGGGAGCTTAACGGAAAAATCACTACATTCAAGAGTATAAATAATTCAAATCCAAAAGTTCACGGTTTTTTGAGAGTAGATATAAATCATCCTCACCATTTTATTTATGATGACAGCACTCATTTTTTTATGCAAGCTTACGAGTACGATTGGCTGTGGGCGCTTGATATGGACAAAACCAACATTCCTACCATCGACAAAACACTCGATTTAATTTCCAGTTGTGGCTTCAACTATGTTATTCTTAATTCATACGCGTATGATACAGAATGGCGTGAAGGTAAAACTAGTCCCGATGATTATGGCCCGCCGTTAATGCGGCCCTGGGATGGCACCAATGCACATCCTGATTATAACAGAATGAATTTAGCTTATTGGAAGCATTATGATGAAGTTATAAATGCTCTTTATAAACGCGGGATGGAAGCACACATCTTTATTAAAGTATATAATAAGGGGGTAAACTGGTTCTTGCATAAAAGTCCGGAAGAAAAATTATTTTTTACCTGGTTAATTGCACGTTACTCTGCTTATCCAAATATCATCTGGGATTTTTCAAAGGAAGCGCAAAGAGAAAAAGATACGGCTTACAAACTGAGCTGCATTAAATTTATTCGCACAACCGATCCATATCATCATCTGGTGACTGTCCACGATGACGGCAAGACATATGAAAGCGGTGTTTATGATTCGTTAACGGAATTCCGCTCCGATCAGGAGCACCTGAACTATCACGGAACAATCTTAAGAGAACATGCTGAGCGAGATTGTCCGGTAGCAAACGTTGAATCAGATTACGAATGCGGACCCGGGGGTGTAAATGATAAAACGTATGGTTCAGCTCAAACTACTGATGAAACAATTCGAACACTCTGGGAAATTGCAATGGCCGGCGGTTACACGGCTTACTACTATACCTACACTGCGTGGGATGTAATTCGACCGCTGGATGTTCCTCCCGGCTATGAGGATATGAAACACTTCGGCGATTTCTGGCGAAGCACAAAATACTGGCTGCTTCAGACTTCAGACAGTTTAGTAAGCGAAGGTTTCTGCCTTGCGAACACGGGACATGAATATGTAGTTTATTTGAATTATGCTAAACCTTTTACTTTAAATATTAATAGTGCAGCCGGAAAGCTGGCAGCGGTATGGTATAATCCATTCTCAGGTAAGACTAAAGATGCAGGACGTTATGAAAACGGATTTGTAAAAATAAATCCGCCGGAGGATTGGGGAAGTTCTCCGGTTATTCTTCATTTAAAGGAGAATTAAATTATGAACCGCAGGCATTTTCTAAAAATATCTGCATTAAACATTGCTGCAATAGCCGTCATTCCTTCTTTTAACTTTGCAGCGGGAAAATCAGGGAAAATTTTTCTCATATTAAATCCGGCTGATAGAATTGTGAATGAACCATCTGTGCATTGGGCATTAACACAATTTAGGGATGAGCTATTGAGTAAGAAGATTGAAACTTTTGTAGTCCCAAATTTGTCTTCGATACCGGCGGGAGAAAAATGTTTAGTTGTTTCAGGCAGCGATTCAAAAATTGCCATTTCAATGCTGAAGGTAAAAGGAATAGAGCTTTCTTCATTGCCGGAATCTTTGGCAATGGTGGAAGGAAGAGTAGAGAACCATTCAATACTTCTGGTATGCGGAAACGATCCGCGCGGAATAATTTACTCCTTGCTGGAACTTACAGACCGATTTCATTACTCAAACTCACCTTTGGAGGAGATGAAAATATCTAGTTCGGTTTCCGAGCACCCGGCTAATAAAGTCCGCAGCATCTACCGCTGCTTTGCAAGTGAAGTTGAAGATAAGCCATGGTATTATGACCGTGAGTTTTGGTTACAATATCTTACAATGCTTGCCGGGCAGCGATTCAACCGCTTTCAACTTGCTTTCGGGATGGGTTATAACACACCTGACCAGATTACAGATTCATATTTTCTTTTTGCTTATCCGTTTTTGTTAAAAGTTCCGGGCTACGATGTCCGCATGGGAAATCTACCCGACACAGAAAGAGAACGGAATCTTGAAATGCTAAAGTTCATCTCGGAAGAAACAGAAGCAAGAGGAATAGAATTTCAACTCGGATTATGGTCTCATGGAATAGAATGGAAGAATAGTCCGAATTCAAATTATTCATTGCTGGGAATTAACTCCGGCAACCAGGGGCCATATTGCCGGGATGCTTTAACTCTGCTGCTGAAAGAATGTTCGGCAATAAGCGGAATTACATTCAGAGTCCATGATGAGAGCGGAGTGCCGGAAGGTGATTATGGCTTTTGGCAGACTTTATTTGAAGCGTTCGAAAAGAGCGGAAGAAAAATTAGAATAGACATGCATGCAAAAAATGTTACTGAGCAGATTATAGATATTGCGTTAGCCACTGGTATGGAAGTAACTCTTTCGCCAAAATACTGGGCTGAGCATCAAGGACTTGGATATATTCCATCTTCAATTAGAAGTATGGAGATGGGAAAACAAAATTATTTTGAACAGCCTTCGGGAGTTGGACTTGGTTCTCGAGGTTTTTCCCGTTACAGCTACGGTGATTACTTTAGAGAAGACCGAAAGCTACAGGTTCTTCATAGAATCTGGCCCGGTACCCAGCACCTTTTACTTTCAGGCGATCCGGTACTTTCTTCCGCGTATGGCCGCGTGTCGGCTTTTTGCGGATCTCTGGGATATGATCTGCTTGATCCTTTAACTTTCAAAGGCAGAAGAGGTGCAGGGCATGCAGGAGGACGTTGCGGTTATGGAGTCAAATCACTTGAGCCGAAATATGATTGGCAGAAGTTCTCATACACTTATAGAATTTATGGAAGGATGGCATATAACCCTGAAACAGATCCGGATGTTTGGATGAGATTCCTTCGAGCAGAATTTGGTGCCGCCGCCGAAGCAGCGGAAAAATCATTATCGAGCGCAAGTCGCATATTGCCGATGATAACCACAATTCACTGTCCTTCGGCCGATTGCTCTGTTTACTGGCCTGAGATTTATACAAACATGTCTATCATTAATGCTGATGATAAACAGCCGTATAAAGATATGGAAGAACCGAAAGTGTTCGGTAATGTCAGCTCTCTGGATCCCCAGCTTTTCGCAAGTATAAATGAATTTGTGGATTTATTACTTGCCGGAAATATGTTGCAGAAGTATACTCCGGTTGAAACTGCACATAAGCTTGAAGAATTGTCTGTTTCAGCATTGGAGAATCTTAATCATGCTTCAAATTTCATTCGAAATAAAGATTCAGTTGAATTTAGAAGACTTGCTGCTGATGTGAGAATTCAATCGGGGCTTGCGCAATTTTTCGCTTCAAAAATTCGAAGCGCATTACTTTGGAGAATTTTCGAAAAGTCCGGAGACATCAATGCTTTGAAAAAAGCTGTAGATAAATACAGGAAAGCCCGCGACGCCTGGAAGAAAATGACTGAATTGTCTGAAACAATTTATGTGATAGATATTTCTTTCGGCGATAGAAAAGTTTTGCGAGGAAATTGGGCAGACAGACTTGAGGCGATTGATCAGGATGTCAGTGATATGGAAAAGAAGCTTGCCGAATCAAAATCGAAAGCTACATTTCAAGACGATAGGCAAAATATTGGACATGCGATTCAAGCAGTGCTGGCCCATCCGAAACGAACGTTCGCGGTTTGTAAGCACACTCCGGTCACCGGCTTTAAAAACGGCGAAGAAGTTAAAGTCGAAATTTCTGTTCCGTCCGGCTCACGAAATGTTAATTTATATTACCGTCATGTGAATCAGGCATTACGCTGGCAAGTACAGCCAATGAGATCAGAAGGTGATTCTTACCGGGGAACAATTCCATCTACATATACACATACTAAATTTCCGCTTCAGTATTACTTCGGCTTAGATACCGGGAAAGGACCAGCCATATTCCCGGGACTCGATGAACATTTTATGAACCAACCTTATTATTTAGCGAGGCTGTCGGAAAATTGAAGAGTGTAGATGGCTTCTGAAAGAAATATTGAGTTTAATCGATTAAAGAATTATTTTTTATAATAAATAATCTTTTCTTCTGGTTTTTAACTGATGGCAACCTAAAACAAAAAGAAGAAAACAGATTCAACACAAAAAATGGGAAACGATATTTTTTTAGTATTTAGAGCCTTCTGGGCAGCGATTAATGAAAAAAGCGACATATAGTTTGGGATCAGTTACTGTTCAAAGTGCTGCAAATAGTCTAAAGAAGTTTGAAGTTCCGTCCAAAGGATGGTTCGATTCGACTTTTTCAAAAGGCAGTTATGACGTATCTATTCTTGAAGAACATGATGATCAAAATATTCGATATGACTCATGCAGACATTGTAAATGATAAAGCTCAGACTTTACAGCCTTCATATAATTATCTTAAAGATAAACAAGCTGTGCATTTGAGAAGTAATAATTGAAAAAAATATATTGGGATATGAAACAAATTAAATATTCTTTTTTGTATGTATTATTGATATTACAGGTTAATGTTTTCGGGCAAAAAAATACCGGCAATAATAATCTTCTTCCCTGGCAGCGGGAAATATCGCTGTCCGAAGCGGCACAATCCGTTTTCCTTCGAAGCACTCTGGAAGCTCATAGTCCTTACCCGGATATGACTCCGTTCGGCGGTACGGATGCCGCCATCATCAACAACCTCAAGATGCGCACGATAATTTGGGGTACGCCAAATCGCATCACGATCAGCGTTACCAAAAACGATGTGTGGGATCGCAGGCTCAATCCGCGCTCAACGGAAGTGCATACTTTACAGGAAATTACTGAAGGTGCCTTTTCCCCTTTGAACAAGGATTATGTCGGACGGGACAAAACCACTTTGCGTCCGAAAGATTTGGGTTACCTGCGCAAAGATGGCGGATCTTATGATCCTTATCGCGATTCGATTCGCTACGCCTTTCCTTGCTTGAAACCAGTCGGGCAAATTATTCTTGGTATCGATCCGCTCGAAGGCGCACAAGCACCAGACATTTCGCAGAGCTGTGCCAACGGCATCGTGAGCATGCAAATCACCAAAGGCGACGCGCAGGCAAGAATCGAGTATGTGCTGGGTATGACGGACAACGTTTATGCTATTCGCGGCGACCTCACCGGCATCAAGGCTCCTATCTGGCTCAGGCTTTACCGGCATCGCGACACGTCGCATCTTACTTACAAGACGGGCGACGGAAAATATAAGACATCTCAGGCCGAAGCGGACAAGAAAATCAACGGTCCAATTGATCCGCCGACGAGCGGTAAAGACGGACGCTATTTTTGGATTTATCAGAGAATGCCGGCCGAGAAGACTTTTTCGAAGGGATTTGAATACGTCATGATGGGACTGCTGAAAACGCCGGGTAATGTGAACCTCGAATCGGTTGAAGGGAAAACCGGTCTGGGCATGCCGGTAGCGAATCAGCCTTTGAACCGCGAATGGAAAGGTGAACCGCGGCCGGCTATATCAGACGCTCCCGGCGCTGCCGCAACTGCAACGTTTTCCGCTGTCGACGGGAAAATGGAAGCGCTGGTGACAATAGTTACTTCTAACGATGGAACGGATATTTTTGAAATTGCTAAGAATCGTTTGGCACAGGCGGAGAAAGCGGGTTTTGACGGTATTGTTCAGGAAAACACCAAATGGTGGAATGCATTTTATGAGATGCGGGAAAATGGACGCATATTTCATGGCCTTACCGGCACTGCGTGCACCGATGATATTCGCGAAATTTACCGCAGCTACGCCGACAGCCACGGCGGCGGCACTAAAACGGATATGCGCCATTACGAATGCAGTGCATCCTATGCTGTCCCCGAACGTGATTTTCAGGAATGGGACGGAGCGCCTTGTTACAACGAAATTTTCACTACATCACAGTTCGTCAGGAATCGCGGTGATAACCAGGACATGTGGAAAGAAATCGTGGAGCATTGGATGCCGGCCGCGGAACTGAACGCACGGGAAATGTTCGATATGCCCGGCATGTGCATCGTTCACGGCTATCTGCCGCCGGTTAAACCGGATAAATACGTTCATACCACAATAACATTGGAGTTTTGCCTTGGTACTATGGCGCAGATCGTTCGTCCTGTTTGGAATCAGTGGGATTATGGAGGTGATACAGCTTTTTTACGTAAGGAATGCTATCCATTAATGAAGCAAATGGCGTTGTTCTACGCAGCTTATTCGAAGATGGGCAGCGACGGTTATTATCACATCATTCCCTCGATGGAAGAAGAGCGTTGGGGCTTTTATCCGAAATTCGTGCGTAACAAAGATGTCACGAGTTCGTTGTGTATGTTCAAGTGGGGGTTGACGCGGGCGGCGGATGCTGCGCAAATGCTCGGTGTGGATTCGGATTTGCAAAAGCAATGGCGGGAAGTGGCATCGCATTTAACGCCTTATGCGACGTGGCAGACAACCGATGGGTTGGAATACGCTAATCAACCCGGTATTGAACCTACCCGCTTGCCACCGGACCATTTTGGCGAACCTTGTATGTATCCTGTAGTTCTGGCCGATGAAATCAACCTGGATTCGCAGCCAGAGCAGAAAGAAATGATGGAACGCTCCGTGCATTCACTCAAGGGAGCAGGCATCGGCGGAGCAACCTTGATGCTGATTGGAATACCGCTGGATTCCGAATCGCCTCACCGCCACATTGCCGGTGATGCGGAAACACTGCTCAACAGCCGGAGCGGCCGTATTCACATATTTCCTGCGGTGGCTGAGACGAGCGAAGTCGCTTTCCATAATTTTCAGGCGCGCAGTGGATTTTTGGTTTCCGCCGCAAAGGATGCCGACGGTATTTACTATGTGGAAATTGGTGCACGGCGAAGCGTTCCTTGTCAAGTAATGAATCCTTGGCCTGGGAAACGGGTTATTATTTACGAAGAAGGGACAAAAAAAGTTTTGCCGGTAACAGTAGATAATAGCAACGGTGAATGTATTGTCTTTTCTGCGCTTAAAGGCCATAATTATTTAATTAACCCTGATTTTAAGACGTCTAAATAAAATATTTACGGTTTATAAAAAATATTTTACACATAAGTCATATTAAATAAAAATAATAAATGAGGTTGTCTTGAGAGTAATTTATTTTGTTACACTGAGCTGTTGTAGTGTGAACATAATTGAAAATACAAGGCTTGGACAAGACTTAAATAAGCTCTGTCGAATCGCTCAGCCGATATGACTAATCGATTCTTTTGAGATACTTTAAGTACTGTATTAAGGAATTACAGAAATTAATTAATCTTAATAAAGCAAATTGCAGTATTTATTATATCTTTGTAAGTTAAAATGAGAAAACCTTAAAACAAAATAAAGAATAATCAAAGATCATTGATAATGATTATCATATATGATAAAAAAGACTCTTTGTTTTTAAAAGTCACTTTATCGCTGATATTTGAAGTGGGGATTTATTGTTATACACAAGCTCACAAAATAAATATATTCGCTACTGTTGCAAAGGAAAAAGCCCGAATTTTACAGCCTTTATATAATGATTTAAAAGAAAACCAACCTAAACATTTAAGAAATAATAATAATTAATAAAATTATGAAAATAATTAAGGAAAAAATTATGGAAAAAACATATTGGGTTATGAAACCGGCTAAATTAGTCCTAATTATAATTCTTATCAGTTGCTTTGGAATAAGCGTAAAATCTTTTCCTCACAATGTAAATAAGACCGGTGAAATTCCTGGTTATAAAACTGAGTTAAATATTCCATTTTGTACGGTTGATGGAAAAACCTTGACATTGAATGCTTTTATACCGACTAATACAAAAACACCTACTCCTGCAATGATAGATATTCACGGGGGATGGTGGTTCGGAGGAGATCCGGCAACAATGATCTCCAATACTTTTATAAGTAAAGGCATTGCAGTTTTTTCAATCCAATATCGTCTTGGTAAAGAAGGAGGCTTTCCTCAAAATATACGCGACTGCCGTAATGCTGTACGCTTTGTTCGAAAAAATGCAGCCCGGTTTAATATCGATCCCGATCGAATTGGGTGTATGGGTGGATCTGCCGGAGCTCATCTGAGCTTGATGGTTGCTATGGTGCCTGAAAATTTTAATGATGGGGGACCTACACCTGGTTTAGAAGGAATAAGCGCGCATGTTTGTAATTCCTTTAGCAATGTTGCCCCTACTGATTTATTAAGATTTTGGAATGAAGGACCTGCTGATGTTGTGAAAACAGCCAAAAGTAAAAATACTTATCGGGCAGCCGATCCAAATATTCCAAACGATTCACGGCCCCGTTTACGAATTCTTTTTCATGGAATTACTCCGCATACCAAGGGATATAAAAAACTATATTTAGAGATGAGTCCTATAGGACATGTAAGTAAAGACGTTTCCCCACTCCTTATCTGTGATGGAGAAAAAGACCCAATAGTTCCGGGCCTGGAGGGGAAGGAATTACAAGAAAAACTGCAGAAAGTAGGTGCAAGATCGATCTATTGGATAACCGTTGGCGGCGGACATACGGATCCGGGAGGAAAGGGCTTTGATGAGGTTCTGAATAGTTTCCTTGGCTCCACACTAAAAATCGATTCAACGATTAAGCAGGCAGGTGAGATAAGTAAATCTGAGTATCCTTTCCAGAATCCTTTTTTATCGTTTGAAGCAAGAGTTAATGACCTGGTAAGCAGGATGACACTTGAGGAAAAAATATCACAAATGATGAATTCCTCCGCTGCCATTCCAAGGTTAGGTGTTCCTGCATATAATTGGTGGAATGAATGTCTTCATGGAATAGCTCGTACTTCCTATCATGTTACATCGTATCCTCAGGCAATCGCTATGGCTGCCTGTTTTGATCCTTTTTCAATGCACATGATGGGAGTATATACTTCAGATGAAAGTCGTGCGATTAATAATGAAAGTATACGTAACAACGTCAGGGATATATACCTCGGTTTGACATACTGGACGCCGAATATTAATATATTCAGAGACCCTCGTTGGGGAAGAGGGCAGGAAACTTATGGCGAAGATCCTTATTTAACCGGCACTATTGGAAAAGCTTTTGTGACAGGCCTGCAGGGTGACGATCCAAAATATCTGAAGGATGCTGCTTGTGCCAAACATTTTGCGATCCACAGCGGACCTGAATCTTCAAGACATCAATTTGATGCGGAAATATCTGATTATGATCTTTGGGATACTTATCTTCCTGCATTTCATGAGTTGGTTGTAAATGCTAAGGTCGCGGGTGTTATGTGCGCTTACAACGCATATAAAAAACAACCCTGCTGCGGAAACGATTTATTAATGACACAAATTTTACGGGATGAATGGAACTTTAAAGGATATGTAACCTCGGATTGTGGAGCTATAGACGACTTTTATAGAGGACATAAGAGTGATCCGGATGCCGAAACTGCTGCTGCCGATGCTGTGTTACATGGTACTGACGTTAACTGCGGCGATACGTACTCTGCTTTGGGTGAAGCAGTTAAGAGAGGTTTGATTACTGAAGAAAAAATTAGTGAATCTGTAAAACGTCTATTTATGATTAGATTCCGATTGGGAATGTTTGACCCACCAAATATGGTACCTTATACGAATATTTCATTGGATGTTTTGGAAAGTCAGCCCCATAAAGATCTTGCTCTCAAGTTAGCCCGTGAGTCTATTATTCTTCTTAAAAATGGAAATCAAACACTTCCTCTTTCGAAAAAGCTGAAAAAAGTTGCTGTCCTGGGACCTAATGCAGATAACAGTGTAACTCCCCTGGCTAATTATAATGGTTTCCCGTCTGTAATTATTACTCCTTTGCAAGGGATTAAAGCAAAATTGGGAAATGAAACACAAATTTATTATGCTCCTGTAACTGATTTCACCTCCATTTCAGATTCTGTTTCCATTAATTCAGTGATGGATAGTATCAAAGATGCAGATGCAATAATTTATATAGGAGGGATTTCGCCAACTCTTGAAGGAGAGGAAATGCCGGTTAGCCAACCTCGATTTTCAGGTGGTGATCGAACAACTATTTTACTGCCAAAGGTTCAGACAGAATTTATGAAGACCTTACAGAGTACGGGTAAACCTATCGTTTTTGTTATGATGTCAGGGAGTGGTGTATCTATTCCCTGGGAATCAGAGCATATTCCTGCCGTAGTTAATACCTGGTATGGCGGACAATCCGGTGGACAGGCTGTTGCTGATGTTTTGTTTGGAGATTATAATCCATCAGGTCGATTACCAGTTACAATTTATAGGAATGATAGCGATCTGCCTCCTTTCGTAGATTATTCAATGGAAAACAGAACATACCGCTATTTTAAGGGAAAGGCTTTATATCCCTTCGGATATGGATTAAGCTATACAGACTTTGATTACCAATGGAAAGATAAACCTCAGACTTCATACACTTTGAACGATACAATAAGCTTCTCAATGGAAATCAAAAATACCGGAAAGCTGGATGGAGATGAGGTTGTTCAGGCATATATTCAATACCCTGAAGGTAAAAAATTACCGCTGCAAGAACTTCGTGACTTCAAAAGAATAAATTTATCTGCGAATCAATCCCAAATTGTAATTATGAGGATTCCTGTAGCGGATCTAAGAAAAATGAACATGAGTAACGAGAAAATGGAACTTGTTAAAGGAGAGTATAATCTATTTATAGGTGGTAATTCTGAGGATCAGCGTCTTATAACTGGATTTAAAATCTAGTAAATATGAAACTAATACAAAAAATGGATATGCATTTCATTGCATATAAACTAATAGTATTTCTGACTATTTTGTTGACATTATCATCATTTTCCTGGGCTGGAGAGAAGAAATCTCCAGCCTCCGGGCGTATTGAGTTTTCCGGTGAGTTTGCCCCGTCCGAGGGATTTGTCAGAGGACCTGAACAGGGAATAAGGCAGGAGCTTTGCCTGAATGGTTATTGGGATTTTCAACCGGTATACAAACCAAACGAGAAGGTGAAAACAAAACCATACGGAATCAATGCAAGCGATGTAGCCGTTGATTTACCCTCACCAAAAGAAAATGGCTGGGATGCGGTGAAAATAAAAATACCTTCGGAATGGACTTCTGTTGAAGAATACCCAAGTTATCCTGAGACATGGCGACAGGCACGGATGGGATGGCTTCGCAAGCAGTTTGAAGTGCCGTCTAACTGGGATGGAAAACGTATTATACTACGTTTCCAGGCTATCGGCGGTGACTGTAAGGTATTTTTAAACGGTAAAAAGCTTGGCGGCCATTTTGATTCCACAATACCTTTTGAGTTCGATATTACGGACAAGGTAAAAAATGGTTCACTAAACGAGATATTAATCGGGACTCGTTCTCATGGTTTATTTATCACTCCGGGCAAATACGGGGAACTAGCCTTTCCTCCCGGTGGTGCACGGATGCTTGGAATCTGGCAGGATGTTTACTTATTGGCGCTGCCTAAAGTATATGTTACTGATGTTTACATAAAACCTGAAGTATCGTCAAGCCGTTTGGTTGCAGAAGTAACGATAAAGAATACTACTAACGAAGATCAAACTGTTAAAGTAAATTCGATTGTGAACGAATGGGTGAACATGGCTGGAAAAGATATGCTCACAGCTCCTGAAGTAAAATGGAAGCTTGGAAATCAGGCATTAGAGTTTGATTCAAAGGAGATCAAAGTTCCTGCAGGGAAGGAAATTAAAGCTACATTGGAAAAGAAAGTTAGCAATGAACTGAAATATTGGGATTTTGATCACCCGAACCTTTATGGTATGTCTGTTAGCCTTAAAGAGAGAGGGAAACTCGTTGACAAAAAGTATGAACGATTTGGGTGGCGTGAGTTTAAAATAGAAGGCAAGAAGCTTTTGTTAAATGGTAAGTCGATACAATTATTAGGAGACTCTCAGCATTTGCAGAACGAGACTTATTATAGCCGCCGTTTTGCCTGGTCCTGGTTCAGGTTGTTAAAGGATGCGGGCGCAAATGCAGCGCGTTTGCATGCCGTTGTATGGCCAGGTTATATTCATGATATGGCAGATGAGATGGGTATTGCACTATTGTCGGAAAGTTCGGTATATGCCAGCTCATGTGATATCAACTATGATTCGGATTTGTTTTGGAAAGCGGCGAAGTTTAATATAGAAGGGATGGTAAGGAAATACCGTAACCACCCGAGTGTGTACGGCTGGAGTATTGAAAATGAAGTTTTACCTGCATTAAACGTAAAATGCAATGACGTATCATATAAAAAGATGGTTTATGATGGTATGAATGGTCTGGCAGATATTTGCCGAAAACTGGATCCGACAAGAGACTGGATATCAGGTGACGGAAGCCGGGATATGGATGGCAGGCTGCCGGTTTTCAATGTTCATTACGGTTCTACAACGAGCTATAAAGAGGATGCAGCAACTACAAGTAAACCATTTGTTGTTGGCGAGGCTTCTATAACATATTATGCCACTCCACGTCAAGCGGAAATGTATGTCGGCGACCGCGCCT
>PLNZ01000414.1 GCA_003142915.1 Ignavibacteriales bacterium
ATTATAAAAACTATTTGAGTATTTCTTTTATCTTATCGTACCCGCTTCTACTCATAGGCAAAATTGATTTATCTTCAAGGACAATTTGGTAACTCTCTTTTTCAAGAAGTTCAATTTTTTTTATCCGTTTAACCGGGGCAATATATGATCGGTGAATTCTTACAAAGTCCGCCGGGTTAAGGTGTTCTTCAAAATATTTCATCGTCTTTTGTTTAAGGAATTTGCTCTCCCTGGCATAAACCATAACATAATCATCCTGCGCCTCTAAATATTGTATGTCTTCGACCTGAACGACGGAAATTTTAGGCCCATCCTTTATTACTATCCTTTCTAAGAATTCTTCCTTTAGCTCATTTTGTATTATTAAACTCTTAATAACCTCGGAAGTGTCTGATTTATCTTTCAAGCGAAGTAGAGCCTTACTTAACCCTTCATTAAACCTATGCTGGGAAAACGGTTTCAATAAATAATCGGCGGCATTTACTTCAAAAGCTTTAAGTGCAAATTGATCGAAAGCGGTAGTAAAAATAATTACCGGTGGCTTTTCAATAAGTTCTAACATTTCAAACCCGCTTATTTTAGGCATTTGAATGTCCAAAAAAATTAAATCCGGCTCTAATTCATTTATCTTTTTTATACCTTCAAACCCGTTTGAGCATTCATCAATAATTTCAATATCCGGATTATCCTTCAAGTAATTACGGATAACTGATCTGGCAAGCTTTTCATCGTCGATTATTACAGTTTTAATTTTTTTCATCATTGATTGCGGTAATTAAAAACAATTTCTTTTATCAAGATAAATTTAAACACTTAACTGGATGAATTCTACCTCAGTGTAAATTTTTATTGGGGTATGAAAATGCATACTTTGAAAAGATTCCCTTCTGTCTTTACTTCAAGCAAGTCCGGAATACCGTATATTAGCTCAAGGCGGCGTTTTACATTTTGAAGGCCTATGCCGGTACCTGTTGATTTTGAAAAACCCGGTTCAAAATTATTTTCAATTGCAATAAAAAAATATGAATCTTTTATGCCGCATTTTAAACGTAAGGTGACTTTACTTAGTGATTCATATACTGCGTGCTTAATAACATTTTCAAATAATGGCTGTAGGATCATATTAGGAATGAGCATACTTAAACAGTCACTTTTCAATTCCTCAACATATTCAAATTTATCCTCAAACCTGATTTGTTCAATATCTAAATAAAGACGTATATTTTTCAGCTCCTCACCAAAAGGTGTCTTTTCTTTTTCGTTATTGGCAAGAGTATAGCGTAAAAAATCTGCAAGTTTTAAAATCATACTGCGGGCGCGTTCCGCATCTATTGCAGTTAGTGCACTCATGGAATTCAGGCTGTTAAATATAAAGTGTGGATTAATCTGGAATTTTAAGGTTCTAAGCTCAGCTTCTGTTATTGAATTTTTTAATTCAGCTTCATTTGATATCTTTTCCTGGAGGGTTCTGTAGTATATAATAATATAATAAAAAGGAATAAGCAAAAAATAAAACATCATACCGGTGAGGAAACGCAAGACTAATGTCTTATTAAAAAAATCAATAAAACCATTTGATGGCGGTAAAAAACTTACAACAATAAAGTAACCAATAGTTAGCCAGAGTATTGTTGAAAAAATACCTCCTAATATATGGCTTATAAAAATTTTAAATGGCTTATAGTTTTCAGGTGTAAGAAAACAAGCCGGATACCACAGGAATAATCCTATTCCGAAAAGAAGAGCAATAAACACCACATCTTCAGCTGCAATTTCAATACTTATTTTTAGTTCAATGTTTAATATGAATATATAAATAGCCGAGATAAAAAACCATGCAAGTATGTATAGAAAAACATTCTTTTTCTTGCTTAGTATGGGATTAGTAAACATTATTTAAACAATTTTAATAATATTTTATTTCGCCGCCGCCAAAAATTGCAGCGCCTCTGATTATCAAAGTCCTTGATGTATCAATCGGTGTTACCGGGTTGCGGAAAACTTTGTTTGAAAATCCGCCGAATATTGGCGTAACAGTTACGCGTATATTCCATTCTTTAGGCACCATAATAGTTGTGCCTCCGAAAATTATTGCAATATCAAGAATAACGTCTCCTTCGGCTAACTTGCATTGAGTAAGGTCTATTTCGGAACCGCCGAAGATAGCAGTAATATTTCCACCCTTAAAATTGTCTGAAAATATAGTCTTACGGCCGCCGCCGAAAATAGCAACATCGTCTATATAATTATTATCTGCATTTTTCCATTGATAATGACCGGAATGTCCTAAACGAATTCTCCTCTTAAATATAAGATGAATTCCGAATGCAATTATAAGAATCGGTATAATTATATCGCTGCTTATTCCAATTTTCGGGTAGAGATTGGGTATTAGAAAAATTGCGCCTATAATAGCCAGCAGCAGCCCTAACGTTTTACCGCTGGAGTTTATTAAAAGAATAACTCCGATTACAAATAATATAAAAGGGAATGAGAAGATTATGCTTGATATATCTAAATTTATTAAATCAAGTGTTTTTAATAAGTATAAGCCCCCTATAAGTATTATTATTGTTCCCAATATAGCCCGGGAACCTGTATTATGATAATATTCGTTATCCATTTCATCGCCTTCTGAATATAAGTCTGGTTTTCTGTAACAAAACTAAGAGATTTATATTCATTAAAAAATAAAAAATCGGTGAATTGATGAAATTTACCGGTAACTGCAATCATTTCATATCAAACTAAATTACTTTTTACCTTTTAAAAATAGATGCTAAACTTTTACCAATAAATTACGATTAATTGATTAACAGAGAAATTTGTTTATTATCAGCAAACAGGGGAAATGCAATGGTATAGTAGTTGTTATTTGATTTGCATTGTGCGGGTTGTTGTTTGATGGTATACATGCAGCTTCTTTATTGAGGATGAAATTTTTGAATTCCCATGTAATTGAGACGACAAACAACAACCCCATTCTATTCAATTACCAGTTTAACCCGCTTCCTTTTAACAATTTATAAATATTTTTAATTAATTCCTTTGCAAAAAATCTGTAT
>PLNZ01000042.1 GCA_003142915.1 Ignavibacteriales bacterium
AAAGAAAAACAATGAATTCAATATTAAGCATTGTATTAATGGCTATAGGCAGCGCCTGTGCGGCAAGTTTTTATGTGCCGATAAAAAAGGTAAACGGCTGGTCGTGGGAATCCTATTGGATAGTACAGGGGGTATTTTCATGGATACTAGCGCCGTGGGTATTTGCATACTTCACAGTTCCCAACCTTAGCGCTGTACTAAGTAACTCACCGTCAAGTGCAGTGATCAATACATTGATCTTTGGTATTCTATGGGGAGTAGGCGGCCTGACCTTTGGCCTGAGTATGCGTTTTTTGGGAATAGCGCTCGGCCAGTCAATTGCCCTTGGATTTTGTGCTGCATTAGGTACGCTAATCCCGCNNTTTCTCCGGTCAAAACCTGCTCGGCACGCATGCAGGTATTCTTATAATAGTGGGAGTAGCAATATGTATCGCCGGAATATCGACAGTAGGCTACGCAGGCTCATTGCGGTCGTTGAGTATGTCAACAGAAGATCGTCAAAAGGCAATTAAAGAGTTTGCAATGAAAAAGGGTGTACTAATAGCAGTACTTTCGGGTATAATGAGTGCATGTTTCAACTACGGGATAAACGGAATACCGGGTTTTATGGATGCAGGCAACGTAATACAGAAAGTAGCAGCGGCAAACGGAACAAACCCGTTATTTGTAGCTAACCCGGTGTACATATTTGTAATGTTCGGAGGGTTTCTGACGAATTTTGTATACTGCATGTACCTGAATGTAAAGAACAAAACATTCAGGGATTATCTTTCCGTATCTTCAAACGTACTTATAAGTAACTTACTTTTCTGTTTACTGGGCGGAACGCTCTGGTACTTGCAGTTCTTTTTCTTCGGAATGGGACAGAGTAAACTGCCGGTGGGAATGATAGCCTTCGGTTGGAGTATACTGATGGCGATGAATATACTGTTCAGTAATATATGGGGAATTATATTGAAGGAGTGGAAGGGAGCAGGAAAAAAGACAATCACAGTATTGATAATAGGGCTGGCAGTACTTATCCTATCAACATTTGTAATCAAGTTATAATACAGAATAAAAATATAAACTATATAAAAAAACAGACATAATTCAAATATAGGAGTACAAACAAAAATGCAAGATAAAAAAACAGTAGAAAAAGCATATCAGTATGCTAAGGAACAATATGCGGCATTTGGAATAAACACAGATGAGGCATTACAGAAGTTGGATAAGATAAACATAAGTTTACATTGCTGGCAGACAGACGATGTTGGTGGGTTTGAGACACCGGATGCTGAACTGAGCGGCGATGGAATCCAGGTAACCGGAAATTACCCTGGAAAGGCAAGAACAATAGAACAATTGAAAAAAGACATAGAAAAGGTAATGGATTTATTGCCGGGCAAGCAGCGCCTAAACCTTCATGCAATATATGGAGACTTTAAGGGAGAAAAAGTAGAGCGTGACCAGATAACAGTAAAACATTTTCAAAGCTGGATAGACTGGGCGAAGAAGCTTGGAATAGGACTTGATTTTAACCCAACATGCTTCTCCCACCCATATGCTGACGATGGATTTACTCTGTCCAGTAAGAATGAGAAATACCGTAAGTTCTGGGTAGAACATGTAAAGCGTACAAGAAAGATAGCGGCAGATATGGGAAAACAGCTGGGAACCCCTGCGGTAAATAATATCTGGGTGCCTGATGGTTCAAAGGATGTACCTGTAGACCGTAATGGATACCGGTCATTATTGAAGAAATCACTGGATGAGATATTTGCAGAGGAATACCCGAAAGAATATCTGAAAGATTCACTGGAGAGCAAACTGTTCGGCATAGGGTCAGAGGCAATGGTAGTAGGTTCTCATGAATTTTACATGGGGTATGCTGTAACGCGTAAAAAAATTATAACCCTGGACAATGGCCATTTCCACCCGACAGAACAAGTAGGAGATAAAATATCGGCGCTTCTGCAATTTGTGGATGAGCTGTTGCTGCATCTATCAAGAGGAGTAAGATGGGACAGTGACCATGTGGTAATATTTAATGATGAAATACAGTTGATAGCACAGGAAACGGTACGTGCCAAGGCGCTTGACCGTGTAAATATAGCATTGGATTATTTTGACGGAAGCCTGAACAGAATAGGCGCATACGTAGTAGGAGCAAGGGCAGTACAATTAGCATTCTTATATGCATTGCTGGAACCTACGGAACTGATAAAGAAGGAGGAAGATGAAGGAAAGAACTTTGAACGACTGGCGTTGTTGGAACTACTGAAGACAAAACCGTTTGGCGCCGTATATGATTATTACTGTGCAAGTAATAATGTACCTATAAGTGAAGATTATATAAGCGAAATACAGAAATATGAATGTGATGTTTTAAGTAAAAGATAATTTTACCGACGACGAAGAATGAAAAGCCTTCTACAAGCCTTGTTTTGTGTTTCAAGCGCTTGTAGAAGGATTCTTTTTTGATTAAATAATGTATAACACTTTTATTGAGGGCAGAATGGAAACAAACAAAACTAAAATAGGATTATTCTCAATTGGTCTTAATACATATTGGGACCAATTTCCTGGACTTTTAACCAGACTTGAAGGTTATCGCAAAGATATATCGAAACGGTTAAGCTTATTTGGCGCTAATGTTATAGATGCACAAATGGTAGACACGATTGAAAAAGCACATGCAGTCGGCGATCAGTCTAAAGAGTAAGAATTAATTATTCTTTACATCCATAGAAAAATTATGCAAAATAAATTATTGCTAACAATTAGTGTAATATTAATATTTATTGTTCCTTATAATGCCCAGGAAAAACCAAATGATAAACTAGTCGGACTTGCATACACTACATGGCATCAATCTGATCATTGGCAGAATGTGTGGGGTGAACCGGAATTGGGCTTTTATTCTTCGGATAACAGGCAAGTAATCCGGCAGCATGGCAAATGGCTTGCCGATGCCGGCGTAGATTTCATATTTGTTGACTGGTCAAACAATATTAACTATGACCCTTCAATCAAAAAGGGGAAAAATGTTTTTCAGATGATTGAATCATCAACAAAAATTCTTTTTGAAGAATTCAGTAAAATGAAGTCGTGCCCTAAGATCTGTATTATGGCCGGAGTAACCGGCAGCCCCGAAGCGGTTAAGGACGGACGACTGCAAAAGAAAGTTGACCAGATATATAACGAATATATTGCACGGCCGGAATTCAAAAAGATTTATCAAAATTATCTGGGGAAGCCGCTGCTTATTATTTATGTTAATACGCCGTCACCTTTTACCAATGGACTTCCTGAATGGAATGACCCCCGGTTTACAATAAGATGGATGACAGGCTATATTATGCAGCAGTCTTATCTTGTTGATGAAAATAAAATTAGTAAATACGGCTATTGGTCATGGGAGGATAGGGAAGAACAGACTTATTCTATTTATAATGGTAAACCGGAAGCCATGACTATTGTAGCTGCCTGGCGTGGAGACGATGGTAAAGGGGATCCACAACCAAGAAAAGCCGTGAAAGCTCAGGGACGATTGAAAGGCGCAACATTTAAGCAGCAATGGCAAAGAGCAATTAACGTTGGAGTTAATGTTGCACTTGTTGTTTCATGGAATGAATGGACTAAAGGTGAACAACCAAGTATGGAGATAAGCAAAGATTTAGAACCTTCTGAACAGTTCGGCCTGTTTTATCTTGATTTACTAAAACAAGAAATTAAAAACTTCAAAACCGGGAAATAGAATGTTCTTTCTATTGTATACAAAAATAGTTTTTTAATATATCAATTCAGTTACATCATAATAAAAGGAGAATCAATGATGGATAAAAAATTTTTCAATTTTATTCTTTTAAATTTATTTATACTAATTTTATTTAAGCCGGGATTACTGTATGCTCAAAATTCTTCTCAAAACAGAGCATTTGGTGAGACTTGGGTCGCAACTGATGCACTGGGCCGAACATTGCCAACCTATAACCAGGTAGGACAACCACGTGCGAATAAATATGTGGGTGTATTCTACTGGTTTTGGCACGGGCACATTCCTGATTCACCTATAAGTGATGTTACACAAATACTTGCCGCCAATCCCCAGAATCCTCAATGGGTTGGACCCGGTACACTAAATTATTATTGGGGTCAGCCGGAGGCCGGATATTATTGGTCTGAAGATCCATGGGTAACAAGAAGAAATATAATGATGCTTGCCAACGCAGGTGTTGATTTCGTCTTTTTTGATTATACTAATGATCAGTTCGACGAATATGCAACAGCTCTTACAACTTATTGTGAAATTTCTGAAGAGTTGAAGAGTCAGGGAATTAATGTGCCCAGGATAGTATTCTTTTTCAATGCAGATCCAGCACCGAAAATAGAAGAGATATACGGCACCATGTATAAAATAAATCTATATTCTGATCTATGGTTTTATTGGGACGGAAAACCATTGATCCTTGCAGATCCTACTGTGGTATTGCCTAATAATAATTATACAGCCGGGCTAAAATTTAATGCGGATTCCTCATTCACCGGTATTGATGTGTCCTGCCCGGATTGGGGCGCCAACGTTGGCAATCTGACCATGAAACTTTACAATTGGGATTCAACTTATGCAGCCACAGTTGCAAGTACCCCCATTGCGGATACAACATTCGTCAATTATCCAGATAATGCCTGGAATAAAATTACTTTATCATCGCCACTGCCTGCCGGAGAGTATTACTATGAGTTTAGCAACCCTACTCTGACAGTAGGCTTATGGGGATGGGTTGTTTCCGGAGATCCGGTTACAAGTTATTTAAATGGCGTGCCCTGTGATACCAACTGGGTAAGCAGAATCTATTATACAGACGGCTCAGTTGACCCGCTGACAAATATTCATAACAAATCTACAGCAGGTCATGTNNAATCAACTACAGTATACGATAGTACCGAAATAAAAAATTTCTTTACCTGGCGTCAAATGTGGGCATTTCAAACTGAGACTACCGATCAATGGAGGTTCCTTGATTATTATAACCAGACGCCATCTTACCATAATGGAGTAGTAGAGCAAGTTTGTGTTAATAAAGCTATGGGTGCGCCTTTGTGGACAACTAGTAGTGTGGATTTTCAAGGTTCCAGTTATAATCCTGCCGCCGGTTATAAAGTTCCGACATATAATGAGTATTGGGTAAGTCCGAATACCCCATATGGTTTGTATTTTGGCGACCTATGGTCCAGCGCTTTAAATATTGACCCTCCTATTATTACTGTAACAGGTTGGAATGAATTGACTGCCGCCGCATGGACAAACACATCTATGTATGATGTTTATTATTTTATGGGAAAAGTTTTATCGTCCCAAAATCCCTACTACTTTGTAGATGAATTCAATATGGAATTCAACCGTGATATTGAACCAATGCAGGGCGGCTATACCGATGACTATTATTACCAGTTGATAAGTAATATTAGAAAATACAAAGGAGTGAATCCCCAGCAGGCAGCAACACCGCCTGCAACAATTGTAATGGACAACAGTTTTTCCGCGTGGCCAAATGTTCAACCTGTTTTTCTTGATGCTGCCGGAGATGTTGCTCATCGTAATTATCCTAATGTAGATAGTAGTGCAGTCTATGTAAACAATACTGGCCGCAATGATATAGTTGAATCGCGTGTTACTTACGATAGCAGTAACATTTATTTTTATGTGAAGACGGATACTGCATTAACACCTTATACAGGTAATAACTGGATGCTGTTATTTATTGATGCAGATACAGTCCATTCTACCGGATGGGAAGGTTATGATTATGTTATCAATCTGACTATTAAATCGGATTCAGTGACAACCCTGGCAGCATGGCAGCCTCAGGATTCTTCATGGAGTCCGGTTGCTGATTTGAAATATGGCTATAAGGGTAATCAAATGGAAATTAAAGTGCCGCGTAATTTAATTAATCAAACAGCAAATAATATTATATTTTACTTTCACTGGGCGGATAATATTCAAAAGCTGAATGATATAACTGAATTTTCCATAAGTGGAGATTCAGCTCCGGATCGCCGTTTCAATTATTGCTATTCAAATAATCAAACACCAACAAGTATAAAAGAAACAAATCAACAGCCTAAAAGTTTTTCATTGATGCAAAACTATCCGAATCCTTTCAACCCGTCAACTCAGATTAAATATAGTATTCCTAAGGATGGCCAGGTTACTCTTAAGGTATATAATATGTTAGGGCAGGAAGTTGCAACTTTAGTTAACCAGCAGCAACAGGCAGGAAACTATACTGTAAATTTTAACGCCAGCCGTTTAGCTTCAGGAATTTACATGTATAGAATACAATCCGGTAGTTTTTCTTTAACAAAGAAGATGACACTTCTAAAATAAGTTTCAGGCAAGCTTGGACAATGATTATTGGGTTAGGCGGGAAGTTAAAATCCCGCCCAGTCCAATCATGGTAAAACTCTCACATAACAATCACTATGTTATCAAACAATGCAGCGAGAAACTTAATAGTTAGGGGATTAACATAGTAATCTGAAAAAGTGCTACGCAAATAACCTGGTTGAATTGCTAATGAAAATGTGGGCAGATTAATAAGGATAATAAAAGAAGTTTCTTCTTTTATGATAGTGACTTTTTGTTATTTAATCTTCGAAGAAAAGGAAAGTTTATAAGATGAAATTGAAAGTATTATGCGCAATATTTGTTTTAATAACTTCTTTATTAACTTTTACAAACTATATATATGCCTGTCATGTGTTAGTTGACCTTAATACCTTTCCATTGGGTGACGTAAGATATGTTTCCAATCTTAAATGTGATGGGGTTTGGGCAATATTAGTAAACAGCAATTTGGACGACGGCAGTTGGGCTACTGTATTTAAAGCTTTGGGCCCGGGTTGGGTTGTGACAGAAGATAATCCAGACGCTCATTCGGATTATGACCGGATAAAAAGTATTACTGGATATACGAATGCCTCTATGTGTTATAATGAAACTTTTGTACCACCTGATGTTGGCGAAACTCAGGGAATCGGGGGTACTATTCTTAACTCGTCAGAAATTGTACAGCAGGCTGCAACACATGGCGGAAGTGTTATAGTTCTTGCAAGATCATCNNTCAGGTTTCCGGCGTCGTCCTGGAGTGTTATCCAAACCGGTCCCCGCTTTATTTGGACAGCTTAAGAGTGAAAGAATTAATTAACGCATGTTTATCACATAACAAGAATTTTTACTTTCTTAGTCCCGGTTATGATGACTATACACAATATATGGAAGGGTATATAAATTTACTTATAAGTGAAGGGATAGATTTTTCGGATAACAGGATTTACCTTATAGGTGCCAGTTATGACCATATTGCTCCATTTATCGGCGATAGTGTAACGGTGCAGGGAGTTATAGCATATTATTTATCGATAGAAGCAAGATTTGCATCGCCGGCGAGCATTAAAGCCAAATCTCAACAACCAGAGAGCTGGTCGTTGCTGCAAAATTTTCCAAATCCTTTCAACCCATCAACTGAGATTGAGTACAGCATACCTAAGGATGGCCTGGTTACAGTTAAAGTGTATAACATATTGGGAAAAGAAATAGCTACTTTGGTTAATAAAGAACAAAGTCAGGGTAGCTATAGCATAAATTTTAATGCTTCGAAGTTTGCCTCGGGAACTTATGTCTACCGGCTTCAATCAGGTGATTATTCATTAATAAAAAAAATGACTTTATTGAAGTAATATTCGGGAAAGTCTATGAACCAGCGAGTTTGAAAAAAAATATTATAACAATATAATTGATAAACAATTATCGAGATGTATATGACACCTAAATTGAGCGATAAGCTCACGTAAAAAAGACCTTTTGGGTGTTTAAAGTACTGTAAAAACAGTACCTTTGTAATGA
>PLNZ01000378.1 GCA_003142915.1 Ignavibacteriales bacterium
CGAAACAGCACTAGCCAGTTCAACGCCATATGATTTAGCTTGGATTTTTACACGTCTACTCTTGAAAGCTCCGGATTGAGTCTTTTCCATAGAGAATCCTGAGAAATGGACATTTGGGTCACCGGTTGTTTTGATTTTTTTGTACCAGTCCTGTACTGAATTAGTTAAGTCGGTATCAATCGCTTTCTCCATCGTTTCCCCAACAGTCTGTTCTACAGTTTTCTTTAATTCTTTTAGACCATCCAATACATCACGGATTTTTAGAGCCTTTGTAATTACAGGTCGTTTCTCAAAAGCCTCAATCAAAATACTCAACTCACCTGTGCCTGCAATTTTATCTACCGATTGCTGTAATATCCTAGACGGTGCTATTAAGCTAGCATCCAGATCATCTAATTGAGATGAATATTTATTTATTGCGGCAAGATAGGTATTTACACTTTTCCCTAAAGCCTCGACTTTCGAGACATCTTCAGTCCGTGAAGGAATTGATTCTTTGCAAAGTGTAATATCTTCTTTCAATTTTTTTAGATATTCCTTGGAACTTTCGAGAAGTGGTGTTATTGAGCTTGATGCAGATTGGATGATCAACCAGCTTGTCTCATTTTCTTTCCCAAATAGTTGACGGACTTTTTCTGAATTATCGGTTGATGTAGCTCGCAATAAATCAGAAGAACGTTCTTCAACCTTTACCTGAAAACGTGTCGCCGTAGATTGAAGATTATCCAATTCGCGACTAAGCTGTTTCTCAACCTCCTCAACGTTTGTCGACTCACCAAGCACACCCTTTAATTGTATATGCCGTTCAACGATATGTTTACGGCTTGATTCATTTAAAACTTCTCCACAAAGAGGGCAAGAAACTGATTTATCATCAATAAGTTTAATACCAAGATCAAGAAGTTGAGCCTCTTGTCTTAGGCGATCAGTCGTATTCTTCCCGGCAAGACTTACATAATTCTTGATAAATAATTCATTAACGGAACCCGATAGTATATCCTTTGCTTTATCCAATTCACTGGTCTCAACGTTATCATATTTTTTCAATCCTACTGTCCCAGAGTATATTTTAGAAGTAGCTTCTTCTCGCTTTTGTATAAGTTTAGCAACTCTCTCATTAGGATCATGCTTTTTACCCAATAATCTGTCAACGCGAGATTCAAATAGTTCATAGGCTGGCTTGATTCCAGCAGAACCAAGTTTCAGATTTTTAACTGTTTTTTTTAGATCGGCGAAACTTTCCGCTCTGGTCTCAAAATTTTTTAATTCGCTTAAAAGTGTGTTCGCTTCTGTGGGAATACCTGCTTCTGGTTTCGTACATAGGTTTACAATTGCTTGTTGGATCAGATCGACTTCATTTAGTCCGAGAAGCCGAGCAAATCCCTGAAATCTTTCTGTAGGAGCTACTAGTAATAAGTATTTTAAAGCGTGTTGAAGTATAAACGGGTTTGCAGCAGCCTTAATTTCGTCTAAAAACGGCCAAGATTGGACTTCTTTTCCATCAAAGAATTTTTTAAGGGTACCCGTAGAATCTAACTCGACTCGAAGTACGATCTGTTCATTTGATTCTTTTGAAAATATGGCGTCTATATAAGTGGGTTTTTCTGTTGGGTAATGTTTGTTCCTGTAAGAATCTTTATATTCATCTTTTGAATCTGCGTGCTCCACTTTGNNTATATCCAAATAATAAGAATTCCAATGCTTCAGATATACTTGTTTTGCCGTGACTATTGGGAGCTGAAATTAAAGTGAGCTTTGCATCAAAGTCTATAGATTGCTCTACATTAAATCCACGGAATCCCGCCACTTTTAAATTATTAAGTCTCATGGATTATCTCTAGGATTATTTTTTTTAGTTCAGCCCCAGCTTCTTCTGTGGGTTGATTACCTCGAAAAGCCGTTAACAGGCGGCGATGAACATCGCTCGTTATTTTCTTTTCAACTGCATTCAAAAATTCTTCTTTTTTTGAAGGATGTGATAGGTTGTCTAAGGTGTCTGTTGCTTTGTTTGTCATGATTTCTATATTAAAGTTTAGTTATGAATTCTTTATAATAACGCTTAAATATTATCAATGATTTTTCCAATTAGCTCCTTATCTTGATAATTGTATTATAGCTGTTTGTAATACCTGCCAGCATATTTTGGCAGTATGTTCGTCAGGATTAAAATTTGATGACATTTGTTCATATGGATGTATATAGTTCCGAAAATCCCGTAATGCATGGCTAAACTTTTTCACATCTTCTCCTAGTAAATTAAGTTCACGGGCCACATTAATAAAATCGCTTAGACTCCAATCATAAAATGGTTTTACCTTATCTGTTTTATCCTTAGGGCTGCTTGAAGACATATTAAAATCTTTGGGATGACTACTAGCAATTCCGAGTAATATTCCTTCCAAAGTACTTCCACATAGGAAAATAACCGAAAGTGATGCTTTAACATTTAGACATTTTTTTATTTCATCCAGTCTTTGTTGTAAAATTACTGAAACAGTTCCGTCCAATTTAAGTTTATCAATATTAACATCCTTAAACTCTCTATTGAGAAATTCATTCTCCTTAATTTCTTGAGACTGCGGAGGTATACCAAGAAGTTTATTTGCTATCTCCTTACTCCGACTTATCAAATCCTCCGGGTAATCCTCTTTTTTGAGTTCACCCAATAACATTTGGTTTTCAATATAATCAATAAGCTTATGAATTGATTTTCCAATTATTGATTGGTCGGCTTCTTTCCAGAATCCCCTCAGGCAATTTGCTTTTGAACCACTACCAATTTTGTATTTTTCTTCATATATATCTATACCAATTTCATCGTTAAAAAATTCTCTCATTGTTCTATCGGAAAAATTTAAAACATATCCACTTTTCATTTGGAATAGTTTTTCCAACACCTGTTTTTCATTAGTATTTAAATTTGCCATATTTAATCCATTTTTTTGTCATCAAGGGCAGGGAGTATTTTTGCCAAATTTTCTTCCACGTCAATTCCGTACATTACCGCAATTCTTGCTATGTGAATTCCGAACACTCCACGAAGTTCGCCGATTGCACTAGTGAATTCCCAATTTTCACATTGTCCAATATGATGAGCAAATTTTTTAACATTTTCATTTATCCCTATCATATCTAAAAATTTTCTGCATGAAGCTCTCATTGCTCTTAAACTTTCTTGTAGTTCGGCACTTTGAACGGTACCGACTTTTTGGGTGATGAAATGCCGTATTTCTATTACTGACTGAACGCAATGACCCGGCATTTCCATCTGGCTTGGATTATACAAAACTCTTCTGTCTTCTAAAAAGGCAATGATTTCCTTGGCTTGATCTTTATCAGATTTACTTGGATTCCAAGAAACTCCAAAAACCGGAGTGCTGATACCGTTGAGTCTTTTTATAATGTTTTTAAATTTCATATTACTGCCTGTGATAAAATTCGAAAAATGATTCCGATCTATTCCATACCATTTCCCATCTGCTTTTCGAAAGCCTGACGAATCAAGCCTATGGCGTAAGGGATTTCATCAATGCTCGATAAACCAACCTCTACATCGCCGTTTCCCCAACGACCAAGTGCAGAGACATCCTTACAAATTCCTTTGGGATCATTGATCTCTGAATATTCAATGTTAAGAGAAAGACGCAACCGTTTCGCTTGAGGGACAATGTCCACGAAATTTGTTTCTGCTTTATATGCAATATACAATTTAAGAATCTCTTCGGTTACACATGGATCTAATATTAAAATCTGCTTCCGAAGTTCAGCGAACACACTTTTCAATGGATCGTTAGCGAGAAATGGATAATCTTCGAGGGTGTATGTCGATTCGGATGATTTTTTTGGCTTATCTGAATCAAGAGTTTTCACGTCTAAAATTGGTATCATCCAAACCTTTGTGGCTTGTTCAGCTAAGCTTTCCGCACGGTTTTTTATTGTAATCTCATTCCAACGTTCCTGATTGCTGACATCTTTATTCAGTTTGAGTGGGCTCTCCGCAAAACCACCTTTCATATTTCGCTTCTCCCCAAAGGGGCGGTCACTATATTCCGAATTGTAGCCAGTCAATGTCAGGTTACCTAGGGTGTGTAGATATGTTTTTTGGATGCGTTCCCAATCCGGGCCAAGTTCAGCTTTCCATTGGGAAGATAAGTTCTCATTCTGCGGCATGATGTGCTCGATGGTGTATTCATCA
>PLNZ01000292.1 GCA_003142915.1 Ignavibacteriales bacterium
TATGCGACTAAGGTATATAATTTAATTTTCCGAATCTATTGTTTTTATTGCCAAAGTTTTGAATACCTATAATTCGCGAGAAGCCCGAAGAAATTCTTGATAACGTAAATTCATTCGACCAGAGTAATATCCGATAAAACAGAAAAAATTAAATCACCGCTTACTTAATTCATTAAGGAACGGATTGTCGTTTTTTTCCTGTCCTATTTTAGTGCTTTCGCCGTGCCCTGAATAGATAATTACATTATCAGGCAGTGTAAATAATTTATTCTCAATTGACTTAATAAGAGTATTCATATNNAATTGACTTGATAAGAGTATCCATATCCCCGCCCCATAAATCTGTTCTGCCTATGCCGTTTTTAAACAAAACATCGGCGGTAAAACAAATCGCTTCTTTCTTAAAATATATACAAAACTCGCCGGGAGTATGCCCGGGAGTAAAAAGAAAAAACATAATCGACTTCCCCAGGTTAAGAGTAAAATCTTCAGCTAAATACTTTTCCGGCATAGGTATATTTTTCAATTCAATTCCGAATGCAGCAGCCTGAACTCCTATACGCATCATTAAAGACAAATCAATTTCCGGCGCATAATATTCAGGGTTATATTTCTCCTTAACAAATTTACTACCCAAAACATGATCGATATGTCCATGCGTAGTGATTAAGTATTTCACGGTAATATTGTTGTCTGAAATATATTCCGCAAGTTTTTCTTCCTCGGAACTGTTTGAACACCCCGCATCAATTATAGCCGCCTCTTTTGATACTTCATCCCATACGACAAATGTATTTTCGGAGAACAAGTTAAATATAAAATTCTTTACAACAAGCATTGGAAGTACCTTCTTTTGTGCAGGCGGGGCAGGTTTGCCCGACCAATCAGATTAAGAAAAACATTGGACAATCAAATCCTGCCTACCGGCAGGCAGGCTGCATGTCCTACAGTTTTTTAAAATTTTTATTAATTCTTTTATTCAACTTTTCCGTATAGCTCTTATAGTTATCTTTAGTCTCTTCTATAGAGTCTCCGCCGAATTTTTCTATAAAATATTTTGCAAGGCTCCACGCCAGCATCGATTCTGCAATTACAGCACATGCGGGCACGGCAACAAAATCACTTCTTTCCCGGCGGGCATCTACATGCTGCATGGTATGTAAATCAACGCTTTCAATAGGACTCATCAGAGTTGCAATAGGCTTCATAGCAGCACGTACAACTATAGGCAATCCTGTAGAGATACCTCCCTCAATGCCGCCTGCCCTGTTAGTCTTTCTTGTCAGGGCATTACCTTTTAGTATAATTTCATCGTGGGATTCCGACCCAAATTTTTCCGCCGCTTCAAAGCCTGTGCCTATGGAAACAGCCTTTACAGCGTTAATAGACATAACCGACCGGGCTATTTCCGCATCAAGCCTTGTATCATAATGAACAAAACTGCCTAATCCAACAGGTACGCCGGTAGCAACCACGTAAAATGTACCGCCGAGAGTATCCCCTTTTTTCTTTGCCAGCTTTATTTTATTTATAATTTTTTCTTCATGCTCTTTATCCAGAGCTTTTACTTCACTTTTATCAGACTGTCCGGATAAACTCCATCCAGTAAAATTCTTAGGCAAATTATTATTAAACAGGTTTAATGCAAAATTGGATTTAGGATATACTCCACCAATGCTTTCCACAAAGCTTCCGATAGATATACCAAACTCTTCCAAAAATCTTCTGGCAATAGAGCATGCGGCAACCCTTGCAGCAGTTTCCCTTGCGCTTGACCGCTCTATTGAATTACGGATATCATCAAAATTATATTTGGATATTCCTACGAGGTCTGCATGTCCGGGACGAGGAATTGTTATTTTTTCTACTTTCGCCAGCCTTTTATCTGAAGTCATCTTTTCAACCCAATTATCCCAATCCTTGTTTTTAATCATTAAAGAAATTGGCGAACCGAGAGTTTTCTGAAACCTGATACCGGAAAGGATCCCGGCAGTATCCGTTTCAATTTTCATTCTTAATCCCCTGCCGTATCCCGCCTGTCTGCGTTTTAAATGAAAATTAATATACCCAATTCCAATTTTTAAATTGGAAGGGAAACCTTCAATAATTGTAGTAAGCGCTTTTCCGTGGGATTCACCCGCAGTAAGAAACCTTATCATTTAATCTCCGATGAATTATTAAGGCAAATATAAAAAAAACGCCCGAATGTTCGGGCGTTGATTAAAAATTATTTTATATTTTTATTCCGGTACTTCCAATCCGATAAACCTGCTGTTTCCCTCCTTGTCTTTTACCTTTAACAGCACTGCCGAGCCCTTTTTAGCAGCAATAATCTTCGTGAATTGGTTAACATCTTTTACAGGCTGCCTGTCGGCTTCTGTTATTACTAATCCTTTCCCAAGCCCTTGATTCATTGCTTCGCCATATTGGGTTACATCGTCAATCATAATACCTTCGGAAATTTTGAAATCAGTTCTGTCCTGCTTGCTCAGGTTTTTTACACTCATACCGACATTATCAAGTTTAACAGAACTTGATTTGAGTTCGTTTTCATTACCCGATTCATCATTATCCGAAACAGCTTCGGTTTTGCTATCTTCGGCACGTTCTTTCAGAGTAACCTTCCTGTCAAGTACTTTACCGTTCCTGTAAATTGTAAGGTCAACAACAGCGCCGGCAGATTTAGTCGCTACATAACTTTGCAGTTCATTAGCCTGATTAATGGGCCTGTCGTCAATTTTTAGAATAACATCGCCCGGTTTAATATCTTCCTTAGATGCGGCGCCTCCCGGGACTAAATCCTGAATTATAACTCCATGCGGTTTATCCAAACCAATTGCTTTAGCCGTTGCATCATCAACAGGATTTATCTGGACTCCAATATATCCCCTGGTGATTTTTCCATAAGCAATCAATTGTTTTGTAACGGACTTAACAAGGCTAATAGGTATTGCAAAGCCATATCCTATATAGCTGCCCGTAGGTGTTGCAATTGCAGCATTAACGCCTATGACTGCTCCGGATAAATCAACTAAAGCTCCGCCGCTATTACCCGGATTTATTACTGCATCAGTTTGTATAAAATCTTCAACACCGTATCTATTCTCATTATTATTTATTAGATTTAAGCTCCCTCTTCCGAGTGCGCTAACTATACCGGCAGTTACAGTAGAAGTAAATCCAAGGGGATTTCCAATTGCCATAACCCATTGACCGACTTTTAAACTATCTGAATCACCTAAATAAGCAACCGGTAAATCATGAGCATTAATTTTAATAACGGCAATATCCGTTAGCGGGTCGGTTCCTATAACCTTAGCTACAAAGGTCCTATTATCGGAGAGCCCTACTTTTACAGAGGTTGCTTTATTCACAACGTGATTATTTGTTACAATATAACCGTCAGATGTTATTATAATTCCGCTTCCCGATCCTTCTTCTTCCTTTGGCATTTCCTGAAATGGGTTGAAAAAGAAGTTGCCGCGAGGGTTGTCCGTTTTAGCGACAACAGTTATCTGAACTACTTCCGGCGTAACATCTTTCGCCACTTCAATAAATGCTTTGCTGAATGATGTTGCATCTGCATTTAGATCTACAGGCGGCATGGAAGCGCCAAGTTTAATATCGGCAAAACCGGGTCTTACCAATCCGAATCCCGACACAAGAACGGCGCCAAAAACTATTCCGACTATTATTAATATTATCGCACCCAATAAACTTTTCGATTTCATTTTAACTCCTTCGGTTTATTCAGTTTGTTATCAATATTGTTCATAAAAATTAAACTCTCATTTAAAGATCTGGAATGATTGAATTCCCTTGAAATCCGGTATATGAAATTTCAAATATCTTTCTAAAAATGTTATGGCTTTTTCTGCAGCAGCCATATTGGTCAATTCTATCTTTTTGTTGTTTTTTAGACAACATAAACAGCTAAAAAGTTCCGGTTTAATAGAAAAAAATTCTACATGACTTTGGCGGCAATCACAGCATAAGATACCTAATTCGAAATTATGCGACAATTCCATATTTTCAAGGTTTGTTCTACCGCATACCGAGCATTTTTCCAATTGAAGTTCGTAGCCGAGTTCGGATAAAAAGAATATGAAAAACCTGCCGAATAAAATTACCGGTAGTTCGCTGTTTGAATTAATCAAAGTTAATATCCTGATAACACCCTTAAATAATCTTTCGTTTACCTCGTGCTCAACCGTAAGATTTTTTAACAGTTCTAAAATAGCCTGCGAGTATTTTAATTTATCAAGATCTTCCTTGATTGCGGTGAAATGATTAATTAAATCGGCGCTTGAAATTATTTGAAGCTCACGCGTATCCTTTTTATAAAAAACAACCTGGATATGATTAAGCGGGTCTACCGCCATACCGATTTTTGATTTAGGGCTTCTCGCCCCCTTAATAATAGCAGAGAACTTCCCGAAATCTTTTGAATATAGTGAAACTATCTTGCTTGTATCGCCAAAGTCCATCTTTGTTAAGACCACAGCCTCGGTCTTAATAATCGCGCTCATTGAATAAAATTATATGGGAAAAAATGGACTCTCTCTTCGGTAATAATACCGGAAATAAGATGAGAAGGCGTAACATCGAATGAAGGAGAAAAAGCCTGATAATTTTCCGGGGTTATAGGATTCCCGTTAATTGTCAGAATTTCTTTTTTATTTCTGAATTCAATTTCTATTTCCTCTCCGGCAGCAATTTTCCTGTCAATTGTAGTAGTTGGAGCGGCAATATAGAACGGGATATTATGATAATTGCAGAGTACAGCTAAATTATATGTACCAACTTTATTAGCGGAATCT
>PLNZ01000095.1 GCA_003142915.1 Ignavibacteriales bacterium
ATAAATGTAAAGTTAATATAATTTAAGCAGTTATTGCAACATTATATTTAGAGTACTTCTAAAAACTAAATACAAAGAAGGAGTAATTCAGGAATTAATTGTTATATAAGAATAACAATTGATATAACAGTTAAAAGAGAATGAAAAAATAAACCTGTCACTTTTGCCAATAAATTAATGAGAATTTTCAAGCATATAATCGGTAACAATATTGTATCTATAATTCTTAACAGAATCATTAGAATATGGTATTTGTGATTTTATATATTTATATAATGGGAACTCCATAAGATTTATTCTGCCATAATTTGCGCCGTCATAAGTGGATATTGAGCCTGAAGTGATTCCGACATTATGGCTATGAAAAGTGGACTTTTCTAAATCCGTTCCCGAATTTAACACTTTAACGGGGCTTAAATGTATTGTTGATTCGACCGGCAGAAAGGGAATTATTTTAATATTTTTAGATTTATAATTATTTAATGTTGTCTTCCAATCATTATATGCTGAATTACTAATGAAACTTTTTTTAGAATCAGTCAATTGATCATTAATAATTAAATCACCTATTCTATAATTAATGACCGGATTAGTATTCCATTGAACTAACATATCTATCGTGCCCCAATGAGAAATAGATAAAGTTGTTGCTCCTCCGTTATAATAACTTTGTAATTGCATAGTCCAATATTTCACCAATGTATCCGGTGCTAAGTGATTATATCCGGGCCAATTTGTTTCAGTTCCAAACGTTAAAAGGCCTAATTTATTTCCATTTCTATTCCTTTGTTGGTTCCAAAAATTACAAACCGACCTTAAATAGTCTGCGGCAAAATTAAAATTCGGCGTGTACTCGGCAACATCATCACAAAACACAATGTCAACTTTCTCAAGCAAAGGGGTCACATCATAAAATGCTTTGAATTCTATACTGGCATCATATACAGAGCCAAACTGGACTCCAATTTTAAATGATTTATTATGAACAATATATGCACAGGTATCGATAATTCTTTTTAATTGACTTGTTAAAAAATCAATAAAATCCTTTCGTCCTACCGGATAAAATTTATAATTGTCCTGAATATTTTCCCAGTCATAATTTTTTATTTTTATATTGTCTGTATTAATTGCTGAGAAATTAGCTTTCCATACAGCATTAAGATTATCCGGATTTTTATATCTATTCTGAAGAAATTTCATAAACCCAATTTGTTCGCAATCGGAGTAGCCAGACAACCAACCCCACCCACCCTTTCCAATCGGAGGATATTTTGTATTCAACATTAATTCAGTTTCATCATCCTGGCTTAGTGTCGGAACAATTAATTTAATTTTACCGCNNCGACTAGAGAATCAAGAAAATTAATTCGATCCGCAAATGCTTTTGTCGAAGTCAAATTTAATGTTGGAATATTAGCGCTGTAATACGGACTATACATTACCCCATTTTTAGTCTGCTGAAAATCATCGGAACTATAACCCCAGGTATTTTTTGTGTAAAACATATTCACTCTAATATATATATCTAGCGAAGAATCGCTTATAAGTTTTAAATCATTAGAAATTTTTGTCCATTCAGTTTGATTAATATTTTGGTTATCATCCTGAAGAAGGTGCCGATATATTCTATAATTTATTCCCGTAGCGCCAAACTTTTTAATTTGAGTTATCCATTTAGGATTATGCGCATATTGTGAATCAGCAAGAAATACTATTTTAAAAGTTTGAGCAGATAAGAAAATATTACAATTAAGTACAAGTAAAAATAATAACTTATTTCTCATGTACATTTACACCTTTATTTTATGGAACATAGTTGTATTAGTTGTATTGAACTTTTACCGCTCTTTATCTGAAGGTTTTAATACTTGTTTCCTATTCTACAAGAATAATATAATCAATCCTTTTTTAAATTAACCGTCTAATTTAAGAATATTATTTGTATTTTTATTTACTGACATTCCTATTGAGTTTAATACAAAATATTTTTTATTTAAACAATATTTTGATACACCGAACGTAAAATAACCAAGAAAGATTTTTCGTAAAAGTTGTTTACTAATAAATGAAACAGCCATTATTATATTAAAAATTATTCAATCATATTTCCGAAAAAAAATGGGAACTTTAAAATTTTGAAAGTTATTCAATATGTCGTTTTATTATTATATATTCGTCTCTATTAGAAAAAATTAATTTCAAGAATGGTTAGGATTAATATTTCAGCTAGTAAAAAAACAATTATAAGATAAAGAAATATATATCCATAATTAAATTATTCACTTTCAATGAGGCAAGAGTGCTAATACAAAATGATTGTTTTTATTTTAAGGGAGATATCCCCTGTAAACCCCAAAAAGAATCAGGGTATCATTGTGATGGATGTCCTTCATATAAAAAGATTTCAAACAAGATATTGATTATTAAACTCGGAGCAATCGGTGACGTAATACGGACAACTCCTCTGTTAAGAAAGTTAAAAGAAGAAATCCCCGCAGCCCAAATTACCTGGTTGAGTTATTCTCCCGATATATTAAGCAATAATTGGGTAGATAGAATCCTTAATGTCACACCAGAGACTATTGAACTTTTAAAACAAATAAATTTTAATTGGTTAATAAATCTTGATAAAGACGGAATAGCTATTTCTCTTGCTAATTCAATAAAGGCTAATAAGAAATCAGGTTTTACAATTGATG
>PLNZ01000311.1 GCA_003142915.1 Ignavibacteriales bacterium
TCTCTCCTTCAAACAAAAGTTTTGCCTGCCCTTGAAGTACCATTACCCATTCATTTTGATCCTGATTATACCAGAAATTAGCCGGTGAAGAGTGTCCATGCGAAATTATTCTTTCAATCCTCAAGTTACCTTTATTTAGAATTTTTTCAATTATTTCTTCATGTATTTCAGAAGGAATATTCCGGAAGAAATTACCCGGTTCATCTTTTTTCATTTATATCCTTTAATTTTTTGACTCTCTTCTTATAATTAAGGCGAGGAACATTAGCCAACACTTTTACTGTAAAGCTTTCCTGCCTATAGAGAGTGGTAAAGTTCAAATATTTCCGTAATCGGAATTTGGCTGTAGATATAATTTATTTTACAGATTTTGAAGCTTTAAAAAGATTCCTCCGTTTTTCGTAAGCTTGTCTGACAATTTTAACATCTTCTATGAATTTAGGAAGTTCCTTTAATAATAAAGCCTGCGGACCATCAACCAATGCTTTTGCCGGCTCAGGATGAAAATCAACAAGTATCATATTTGCACCTGCAATAACACCCTGTGCCGTAACATGGAAAATATCCGGAATGCCGTCAGGAGATGTTTCTCTCGAACCGACTGAATGAGAAGGATCAATACAGACAGGCATTCTCGTCAACCTCTTAAGCGCCGGCACTATACTAAAATCCACCATATTTCTATGCGGCTCCGAGAAAGAAGTTTTCATACCTCTTAAACAAAAGATTACTTTAGAGTTACCTTCGCTGGCAAGGTATTCGGCAGCATTAAGCGACTCATTTAGTGTAATTCCAAACCCACGCTTAAGAAGGACAGGATATTCATTTTGTCTGCCTATTGCCTTCAACAATTCAAAGTTTTGCGTGTTACGGGTACCCACCTGAAAAATTACTCCTGTAGGTCTGCCAGTCAGTTCCAATGCGTCGTCAATTTCCCGGATATGATTCTCATGCAAAATTTCCATTGCAATAACTTTAATAGAATACTTTCCCGCAAGCTCAAATACATAGGGAAGACAATCTTTGCCATGCCCCTGGAAAGAGTAAGGATTGGTTCTCGGTTTATATGCCCCCATCCTTGTGCAAGTAAGCTTATTTTCCTTTAAGGCTTTCATCATTAATTCAACGCTCTCTTTTGAATCGACAGCACACAACCCTGCAAAAATATTAAGTGTTTCCTGGTCAAAATGCAAACCGTTATAATCAAACCCGGTCAGTCTTTTGGAATCTTTATGCCTGCCGAGTACCCTGTACTCCTGTGAAATCCGTACTACTCTTTCCACCGCCGGTAAAGCTTCAACAGTTTCTTGATTGACTGCGGCGGTATCGCCAAATAAATAAATTTCAGTTAAACGCTGAAATTTCCCTTCTACAATATTTTTTTGCAGCCTTATATTATTAAGCTCTTCAAGAAATTTCCATGTTTTTTTGAATGCAACTGAATTTTCATCGGTATTTGGACGAAGAATAACAATCATTTAGTAAACCTCTTTTATAAGATTATATTATTGAAAATAGAATTGTAATTTAATAAAAAATCAGATTTATATTTGAGAAAAGAAATTTATATGAATGCAAAATCACCTAAGGCTTGCGGATAATATAAATGATTTGGAATAATTATTCACATAACATAAAAAAATGCCGTCAGTTATTGGCGGCTAAATATTATAAATATTTTTTAAAAGCTATTTATTTCAGTTCTGACAAGAAATAAATTTATATTTATAATTATCATCAATACAAATATGCGGACGAACAAAATGCATATATCCGGCAGTTAATAATTTGGTTTTAAGAGAATTGATTTCTAAATTAAAAGAACGGATATAATGTAAACGGATTTAATAGAATGAATTTGAACTACGAAAATTTTATAATAGTCAGACCATCCGCTATTCACGGTCTGGGCGTATTTGCTTCGGTTGATATTCCCTGCGGAAGTGAAATAATGCTTATCGATGGAGAAATTATTTCCGAAGAAGAATGTATAAGGCGCGAAGAAGAAGGCAATGTATATATTTTTTGGAATGAAAATTCTTATATCGACACTTCTAAAACTCAAAAAATAAAATATATTAACCACAAATGCGATTTTAATTGTGAAGTTTTAGAAACTGATAATGATGGGCTTAAACTTGGCGCTTGCAGAGATATTGCTGCGGGAGAAGAATTAACAATCGATTACGGTTATGATGATATTTATAAAGCATGCCGCTGTTCACTTTGTGCTTAGTTAAACAAATACCGACATAAATTTTTAGAATACTGGAATAATCAGTTTAAAACGTTATTCCAATATTCTACCGCTTAATATGAACAATTGTAAGCATTGCTTCAGGCAGCAATCTTTTTCAATATACCTTTTAACAATTCATAAAATTTATCAACGGTTTCAATTTTTACCATTTCATCAGGTGAATGAGCGCCGGTAATAGTAGGTCCAAATGAAATCATGTCAAGTCCCTCTATCTTATCGCCTAATAAGCCGCATTCCAGACCTGCATGAATTGCTTTTATTTCCGGTTCGGATTTAAATAAATCCAGATAAACCTTTTTGGAAATATCTAAAATTTCGGAATCAATATTCGGTTTCCATCCCGGGTAGCCGTCTGCTGATTTAATTTTCACCTCCGCTAAAGCAAGAACCGAAGTTACGGATTGCACTATGTAGTCTTTAGCGCTTTCAACTGAACTTCTTTGACTTGTTCCGATTGTTAAAATATTTTTGTCAAAAGTAACCGTAGCAAGATTTGTGGAAGTCTCAACAAGATCCGGAATATCCTGACTCATTGATATAACACCATGCGGAATTGCCATTAATGTATTTATTATTTTCTTCCTAAATTCTTCCGTAATGACCTTTCCGGCGCCGGAAAATATTTTCTTAAACTCAACTTTTAGACCGCCATCTGATGTTTTAAACTCGCTAATCAGTTTTTCTTCAAATGCTTTTACTAATTTTTCAGCCTGCGAAACCACAGGCGTCTTAATAAATATTAAGGCATCTGCTTCTCTTGGTATTGCATTACGCTTGCTTCCGCCGGTAATTGAACCAAGCTTATATTCTACGGCATCAAGTTCTATTAATGTTCTTGCGAGCAGTTTAATTGCGTTAGCTCTGCCTGTATTTATATCAGAACCGGAATGACCGCCTTTTAATCCTGTAATCATTAACTCAAAAGCATCATAACCGGTAGGGGTATTTTCAAACTCTAACCGGAATATACCTTCCGTATCAATTCCGCCTGCACAACCGACATAAAAAGTTCCGTCTTCTTCGGAATCAAGATTCAAAAGAATTTTACCGCTTAGAAGACCCGGATCTAATTCATTAGCGCCGGTTAAGCCGGTCTCTTCATCAACTGTAAGTAGAATTTCTATGGGACCATGTACGGCATCTTTATCGGAAATAATTGCGGCGGCGGCGGCAATGCCTATCCCGTTGTCGCTGCCGAGTGTGGTACCTTTGGCAGCTATCCAACCGTCAACCTTTTTTAATTTTAATGCATCATTATCGAAATCATGCACGGTACTTTTATTCTTTTCACAAACCATATCAACATGCCCTTGAAGAATAACAACGGGAGCTCTTTCATAACCTTTTGTTGCCGTTACATAAGCTATTATATTCCCGGCTTTATCCTGTTTAAAAGGAACTTTAAGTGCGGTAAATAAATCTTTAAAATGCTTTAATATTTTTTCTTCCTTCTTTGAAGGGCGGGGTACTTTTGTTATCTCGTAAAATCTTTTCCATAAAATTTCAGGTTTCAAACCATTAATTACTTGTTCGGACATCTTAACCTCTTCTTATTAAATTAGGCTGTAAAAATATTTTACAAAATTTTTAGTTATGAGATTTCTTCAGCTTCTTTTTGTTTGGCTGCCAATCTTGCATTTTTTCTATCCATTTCAGTAAGATACCTTTTCCTGACTCTGATGCTTTCAGGAGTAACTTCAACATATTCATCGTCCGTAATCCATTCAATAGCTTGTTCAAGAGTCATAAGTGTAGGCGGTTCAAGCCTGATAGCTTCATCCGCACCTGAAGCGCGCATATTTGTAAGCTGCTTGGTCTTGGTTACATTAACATGCATATCATTTGCTCTTGAATTTTCACCCACCACCATTCCTTCATATACTTTCGTGCCGGCTTCAATAAAAAATACCGAGCGTTCCTGAAGTTTAAACATGGCATAAGCAGATGACATTCCCGTTTCCATAGCAACCAGCGCGCCCCTTTGCCTATGGGCAATCTCTCCTTTAAATGGTTCGTAACCGTTAAAATTATGATGAAGAATTCCGGTTCCTTTAGTATCGGTCATAAATTCGGCACGGTAGCCTATTAAACCTCTTGAAGGAATAACAAACTCAAGTCTTGTGTTTTCGTTAAACGTCAGCATATTTTTCATTTCTGCTTTACGTTTGCCAAGTTTCTCTATAACAACTCCTACAAACTCTTCGGGAACATCTATTATAACATGCTCCATAGGTTCGCAGAGAACATCGAGCACTTTCTTCATTATCACTTCCGGCTTGCTTAGCTGAAGTTCATAACTTTCACGTCTCATATTTTCGACAAGTATTGCAAGATGCAGTTCCCCTCTGCCGCTTACTTTAAATGAATCAGGCGAATCGGTCATTTCAACTTTTAAACTTACATTGGATTTTAATTCCTTGGAAAGTCTTTCACTTATATTTCGGGTAGTTACATACTTCCCTTCTGTTCCTGCAAAGGTGGAATTATTTACCATAAAGTTCATCGTAATTGTCGGTTCATCAATATCAACAAAAGGAAGACCTTCCGGCTTTAACGGACTTGCAATAGTATCGCCAATATCCACATCTTCAAAACCTGCTATAGCGCCAATATCGCCTGCAGAAACTTCTTCAGCCTCTACTCGTTTAATATTTTCAAATGCATACAATTTAGAAATTTTTGAATTTGTTTTTTTACCATCCTTAGCGACAAGAACCACATTATCACCCATTTTTATTACACCGCATTGAATTCTTCCGATTCCAATTCTCCCAAGGTAATCGTTATAATCAATTGCCGAAATGAGCATCTGGAATGGTTCGTCCGGTAGTGACTCCGGTGCGGGCACCGCATTAACTATTAAGTCGAAAAGCGGTACAAGAGAATCACTCTCGTCTTCCAAATTTGTTTTTGCAACGCCAATCTTTGCAATTGCAAATACATAAGGGAAGTCAAGCTGTTCTTCGGTAGCGCCAAGTGAAATGAAAAGATCAAACACTTCGCTTAACACTTCATTAGGCCGGGCGTCTTTTCTATCAATTTTATTTATAACAACAATTGGTTTTAAACCAAGATCGAGAGATTTCTTAAGAACAAATTTTGTCTGCGGAAGCGGTCCCTCTGCCGCATCAACCAGCAGAAGCACTCCATCAACCATCTTAAGCGTTCTTTCAACTTCGCCTCCAAAGTCGGCGTGGCCGGGCGTATCAATAATATTTATTTTTATACCTTTATATTTCACACTAAGATTTTTAGCCAGAATTGTTATACCGCGCTCTTTTTCCAGTACATTTGAGTCCATAACTCTTTTATCTACATGCTGGTTTGCTCTCCATGCGCCTGTTTGTTTCAACATGTGATCAACTAATGTAGTTTTCCCATGGTCAACATGAGCTATGATAGCAATATTTCTAATATCGTCTCTTAATTTTTTCACATTTTACCCTTACTTTTTTAAAATCGAACTATAAATATAAAGATAAGTGCAGGGACAAACAATGAATTTTAGCTTACTATTGCGCCGGGATATCAATGTGATATTTAATTCGTGTGAAATTAGATTTATGTTATGAAATAATTTGAGTGGTTAATGCAATTTCTTCCAGTATTGAAGAAACTTTTAAGCAGTCTTTCATCTGTCCGTTAAATACGATGGACCTTCCCTTTACATGTACTTCAAAAGCATGCGCCCTTGCTTTTTCATACGAACAATTTATAGCTTTAATAAGTTGAAATATTACATCATCAAACGTGTGCCAATCATCATTAAATAATATAACACGGCATTCAAGCCCGACCGTAATTTCCTCATTAACGGCTACATCTACATTCCCAACAGGTTTATTTTCTAATTCTTTTTCCACGTTTAAAAAATAAATAATTACACAATATTTTTAAAGAAAAATTTAATTACCCGGAATTACACCAGGTATGTAATATAACATGATTTTATATATTGTGTAATGATAAATTTATCTTTTAAAAATTAAAATCTCATACATTAGGCTTCTAAAATTATACGGTTCTGAGGAACAACGGTAAATGCGGCATTGTGAACAAATTGGGGCAAAACCTGCCTGGCGGCGGACAGATATGTCACAGCGATGCGGTTCTGATTGTTTTGTTGGGTGTTATTTAGCTGCAAATAATTAAAGTGCCGTAGGTACGACATATGGAAATCCATCACTATGTGGGAAAAAATGCTAATTTAATCGAATGATATCTCGTAAAAGTTCACTTACTGCCCTAATGCAAAATGTATGAAAAAACAATTGCCCTTCCGGTTTGCCGGAAAACATGTGTGGTTTGATTTTATATAGTTGTATGGTTATATTTTTTCATATAATATAAAAGATTAAAACGGAGCGGAAATGAACATTGCCGTATGTGTAAGCCATGTACCGGATACTGCGACAAAGATCAAAATTGGCACGGATGGAAAATCTATAGACAGTTCAGGTGTCATATATACAATAAATCCCTATGATGAATATGCAGTTGAAGAAGCATTAAAAACAAAAGAAAAATACGGCGGTGAAGTTACTATTATAAGTATTGGCGGGGAAGCCAATAAGGAAACAATCAGGAAAGCATTGGCAATGGGCGCAGATAAAGGCATCCTGCTGAAGGACGAATCCGTTAAAGATTCATTTGCAATTGCTAAGGCATTAGCCGAAGAGTTAAAAACTCAAAATTATGAAATTGTTTTTTTCGGCAAACAATCTGTAGATTATGACAATGCAATTACCGGACAGCTTACTGCAGAGCTTCTGGGATTTAACTGCGTTAGTACTGTTGTAAACCTTAAAATCGGGAATAATAAAATTATTGCCGGGCGTGAAATTGAAGGCGGAAGAGAAGTGGTTGAAACAGAACTCCCGGCTGTCATCACAACTGAGAAGGGATTAAATGAACCGCGCTACGCATCCTTAAAAGGTATTATGGCAGCTAAGAAAAAAATAATCCGGGAAAAACCAGCCTTACAGAAGGAAAACCTTACTGAAATATTTAAGATGGATAAACCACCTGAAAAACAGCCCGGAAGAATTTTAGGCACTGACAGTTCTGCAGTTTTTGAGCTTGTTAAATTATTACATGAAGAAGCTAAAGTCATATAATGGATTTTAAATTTTATGACTAAAAAAATAATTGGAATTCTGGAACAAAGGGAAGGAAAACTTAAGAAAGTATCGTTTGAAGTTTTAAGTCTTGTTTCAAGATTAGCTTCCCAGCTAAACCTTAACAGCGAAGCTATTGCAATTGGAAATGAGATAGAAAATATAAATGAAATCTCAAAGTATGGAATAACAAATGTAACTCATTATAAAAATAACAAGTTGGAACTATATTCCTCTTCCGCTTATAGGGAAATAATTACAAATCATGCAAAAGAAGCAGATGCCGGTTATATAATTTTCCCGGATACTGCTTTGGGCAGGGACCTTGCACCACGTGTCAGTGTTCGATTAAATGCAGGCTGCATAATAGATTGTATAAAAGTTGACTCTTCTTCAGGAGATATTACAGCTGTACGTCCTGTTTATTCAGGAAAGGCTTTAATTGAAGTCAAATTAAAAAGCGCTGTAAAAGTATTAACAATCAGGCCAAATGTATTCAAAGCTGTTATAACCGAAAAAACAGCCGAACTAAATATTACCGTTAAAGACGCTGCTTTGCCCGATTTGAAGACACGAGTTGTAAAAATAAAGAAATCGGATGGGAAATTAGACGTAGCAGAAGCTGATATAATTGTTTCAGGAGGACGGGGACTAAAAGGTCCTGAGAATTTTTATTTAGTTGAGAACTTAGCAGAAGCCTTAGGCGGAGCAGTCGGCGCTTCAAGAGCAGTTGTTGACGCCGGCTGGAGACCCCATTCAGATCAGGTTGGGCTGACGGGCAAGTCGGTTTCACCTTCATTGTATGTAGCTTGCGGTATTTCCGGTGCAATTCATCATCTTGCAGGAATGTCTTCTTCTAAGTATATTGTTGCTATAAATAAAGATAAAGATGCGCCTATTTTTAGTGTTGCTGATTATGGAATTGTGGGAGATATATTTGATATACTCCCAACTTTAACTAAAGAAATTAAAAGATTAAAATATAAAGAGTTAGGAGATTTATTTGAAGAAAATTCAATGTGAAATATTAGGATTATCTTCCAGTCCGTCTACAGGCGGAGCTTATGCAATTTTACTTAAGGAAGTGAATGGCTTTAGAAGACTGCCTATAATTATAGGCGCTTTTGAAGCCCAGGCAATTGCTCTTGAAATAGAGGGAATTAAACCGCCGCGGCCCCTTACACATGATTTACTTAAACAGGTTATAGATAATTTGGGAGCAACGGTTATGGAAGTGTTGATAGACGAACTGAAAGAAAATACGTTTTACGCAAAAATAATCCTTGAAGTTTCTACACTAACAAATGAAATTGACAGCCGCCCCAGCGATGCTATTGCACTTGCAGTGAGAGCGCAGGTGCCTATTTATGTAGCTGAATCTGTTATGAAGGTTGCAGCTTTTATTCCTTCGGAAGAAACTGAAAAAGAACCTCTTGCTGCTGAAGATTTTGAGAAATATGAAAAACCCCTGCCAAAGTCTAAAGAGGCTCAAATTGCAGCGCTGCAAAATAAATTACGTGAAGCTATAGAATCCGAAGAATATGAAAGGGCGGCAAAACTGAGGGATGATATTCAAAAATTAACAAACAACAATTAAAGAAGTTCAATTAAAAACCTTTTTACCGATAAGACATTCAAGACATCTTTCTTTAGTGCAATATTCGCGGAATAACTCTATCATTCCCTGATATAATACACTTCGCTTCCATGCATCTTTCAAGAATAAAGTGGCAGACACCTCATTAACAAGATTATTTTCAGTCTTTTGATAAAAGTTAAGATATAAATTTATAGCCTTCTGACTCGATTCTTTTTTATCGAATATTTCAAAATATAAAGAAAGGACAGGCAGCAATATGTTTACTAATATTTCATCCGACCTTTCAGCGCCTATGAAATAATTTATCTGCTCGCCTTTACTTTGAGTAAAGATATAATGCCTGCTCCAGAATCCCTCTCCTTTTACAACCAGAAGTGAACGTAATAATTGTGCAAGTTTTGTCAAGTCTCCTATCTGTTCAACCGCTTCCATCATTTTATCTATTAAATTTGAATTTATTAATTTATTAATAATACGTGCTCCGCCTGCAATTCTAATAGTAGGAAAGTTTTGCGGTCTTATTCTAAAAAAATGCCATTGTGTAGAATTGAACATTCTTCCATCGTATTTATTCTTTATTTCGTTCCAATGTTCATACAGCTTTTTAGCATAAGAAGATACTTCTTCATCGGGAAGATTGTTTAGGTCCGGCATTAAACCGCCTACGTTAAAAAGGACCGATTCAACAGTAAAGACAAAATCATGTTTATTAAGAGAACTAAGAAATTTGATACCGACAGCCATAGCAAGTGTTTTCATAATCTCTTTATTGTTTGTGTATCCCAATGCTTCAAAAACGGATTCATAAACTAATTGCTGCCAAATTATTTTTTGACAAAAATCCTTCTGTGTAAATTCCCTGTTATAAAATCTTTCATTTAATTCATATTTAATAACAGGTTCCTTTAAATTCATATCCTGTAAAAAGATTATTTCTTTAAGCCTTTCATAAAACTTATCTCTTTTTTTCTTAAATCTTTTCACGCCAAGCTCATAAATAAAGTTTAACTTATCATCGTCGGTTATTTGATGGTTAGCCTCTACACAGCGCATTTTATTTATCCTGGTATTACGCTCCGACAGAATAGCTTTCTGAACATTTTGAACAAGATCATTTTTTAAAAACGATATTAATGAAATAGACTGCACTTTCCTTCCGTCGGATGTCATCACATACCCCTTATTGGACCTATCGTTTAAGACTGCGTGAAGTATTAAGGAATTGTATTTCTTATTTATGTTGTGACCATGACTTTTCCAATCACTATACTCATTATCGATTTCCACATCGCCGGAATAAGTTATATTCCCGATTTTGATTCTTGCATTTTTAAAATCAGGGCCGCCTGAATCTTTATTTTCGGTTCCGGAATAAATTATTTCAATTGGCTGACCGTCTTTTGTGGATAATTCTTTTGCAAAATTTTGCGCTTTCCATATCTCGTATAAAAACTTTTCAAATATTTTTAGATGTTCGTTCATATACTCACCCGTTTTCTTCCTGTTTTTTAATCATTTAAAAGCTGCCGGGCATATTCATTCAAGCTTACTAATTCAGCAAGAGCAGCTTCTGCGTAGTCGGTCCCATTTGATTTATAAATAATTCCGCGGCTTACATTTATTAAAAAATCCTTTCTTTTAAATTCTTTGAAAGTTTTAAGAACATCTTCCATGCTTCCTCCCTGTGCGCCGACTCCGGGAAGCAGAACCGGTAATTCCCCTATTCTTTTCATATTTTGATAAAGCTCTTCGGGTTTGGTAGCGCCGAAAACAATGCCGCAATTATTATTTGTGTTCCACTGATTTACTTTTTCAATAACTAATTGATAGAGATACAATCCGTTTCCCAGCTTCATTTTTTCAAAATCGGAAGCTCCGGAATTTGAGGTTAGCGCTAAAATAAAAATTAATTTATCCGGGATTTTAATAAATGGCGCAATGGAATCTTCACCCATATATGGATTAACCGTTATGGAATCGAAATTCATTTTGCTAAGTATTGCCTCTGCATACATTTGAGAAGTATTACCTATATCGCCTCTTTTAGCATCGGCAATAATCATGATGTCTTCGGGAATTAATGCAATTGTATCTTCCAGCGTTTGAAGACCTTTATAACCGCCTCTTTCGTAAAAAGCAAAATTTAATTTATAAGCTGCCGCATGCCCGGAACATTTGTCAATAATAGCTTTATTGAATTCAAGGACGGGGTTTGCTTTTCCTTTTACACATGCGGGCAGTTTATTTATATCCGTATCCAAACCGATACAAATAAATTTTCCTTCCTGATTTTTTTTATTAAGTTTTTCTATTGCATTCATTCTGTTTCCATCATTTAACTGAGTAGCTAATATCCTTTAATGTTTATGTGTAATTCTTTCTCGTTCTATATACATTTGCAGCAATTCCAAGCATAATCATACTCGCAAGAAGAGAGCTGCCGCCATAGCTTACAAATGGCAGCGGAATGCCTATTACCGGCATAATTCCCACTACCATCCCTACATTCACAATAAAATGAATAAAATAAATTGAAAGAATTCCAATTAGTACCAGGCTGATAAATTCGTCTTTTGCCGTAGAGGCAAGTTTTAATACTCTAATAAATAAGTAAAGGAAAAGTCCTAACGTTATTAATGTTCCGATAAGACCAAACTCTTCACCTATAACGCAATAGATAAAATCCGTCCATTGTTCAGGGATAAATTGAAGTTGTGTCTGGCTGCCCGCTAAAAATCCTTTTCCCCATAGCCCCCCCGAACCAATAGCTACTTTAGCCTGTATAGCATTATAACCCGCACCTAACGGATCGGCAGAAGGGTTTATAAACGATCTTATTCTTGTCTGCTGATGCTGTTTTAGCGCTTTTAACATATAGCTGGTAAAAAATCCCACTGCAAGGTTTATTGTAAAAATGGAAGCACTGAAAAAAATATCTTTTCTAAACATGAACAGGCTAAGTATAACCAGTACTAATCCGCTTATGAAATAATATACACCAAACAATGAGGACACTGCCAGTATAGCTGGCGAAAGGACAACGAACATACCAAACAGGCTGATTCCTTTCCAAAAAAGCATCACAATAATTAGACCCATGAAAACAAATGAAGATCCAAGGTCAGGTTCTGCCAAGATTAATATAATTGGTACAAAACCTAATGAAACCGCAATAAGAATATCTTTAAATGAATCTATAGCTGAATTTTTCCGGCTCAAAAATGCTGCTAAAATCAAAACAACACCAAGCTTTGCTAATTCGGAAGGCTGAAAACCAAGCCCGGCCAGCCCAAGCCAGCTTTTTGCTCCCGAAACTCTTCTGCCGATTACAAGAACAACCAATAACATTAGAAGAGAAAAAAGATAAGTCGGTACGGCAAGCGTTTTAAATATACTCGTAGGAAGGGAGTAAATAACAAAAAAAAGAATTATGGAAACGGCGCCGAAAAATAATTGTTTGTTAAAATTACCGGTTGCGTGCGGGTTATGCAAAGTTGAACTGTATATAGCTGCTAAGCCAATACAGAACAATATAAAAGCAGGAATAACCAGCCCAAGATCAAATTTATCATTTAATTTGTAATCAATGCGCAATTGCCGCCCCTATTAAATTATTACTAATTTTCTTTTCAGCATTTTTTTCCCGTTGTTTCAATTTATCTTTTAATAAATATGCTTCAATCATTTTCTTAGCAATCGGCGCTGCCCATGTAGCGCCAAAACCAACGTTTTCAACCACAACAGCTACGGCAATTTGAGGATTATCGGCAGGCGCATAGCCTATAAATAGCGCATGATCTTTTCCGTGTGGGTTTTGTGCCGTACCTGTTTTACCTGCAATTTGCACATCGGCAGATTTACTTGCAGCAGCGGTACCGCTACCGTTTACCACAAGAAACATACCCTCCTTGGCAATAGCAAAAATATCTTTATTTATTCCGACATTTATTTCTTTATAACTAAATGGCATAAATTTCCGGCTGCTGTCGCTTGTTAAATATCCTTTAACTATATGAGGTGTATATGTTACTCCGTCATTTGCGAGCAAAGCTACATACTGGGCTAACTGAATTGGTGTAACATTTACTTCTCCCTGCCCAATACCAAGGCTTGCCATAATGCTGCGCGGCCAGTTCTCACCATAAATTTTTTCATAACTTGCTCCGGTAGGAATGAACCCCGGGGATTCCTCCCCTATATCGATATGAGTATCCTGTCCAAATCCAAATCGTCTTGCATATTCGGTCCACTTATCCATTCCTATTTTATAAATTAAATTATAAAAGAAAACGTCGCAAGAACGTTCTATAGCATGTATAACATTTAAAGGACCGTGGACTGCATCGCATTTGAAAAATCTTCCGCCAAATACCTGACCGCCGTGGCATACAATTATATAATCCGTGTCTATTACACCCATATCAAGTGCGGCAATAGCTTCCATAACTTTAAATGTTGACCCGGGCGGTTTTGGAGAAGAATTAACCCTGTTAAAGAAAGGTTTATCAGGGTCTATATATAACTTTTGCAAATATTCTTTTGAGGTAGAATATGAGAACGCACTTAAATCATAATCCGGCGCACTGGCGTAAGCCAAAATCTCGCCGGTCTTCGGAACAATTGCAACGGCGGAACCGTTTTTCCCAAATAGTTCTTCTTCCGCTACTCTTTGTACATCCGAATCAATACCAAGGACAAGATCGTTTCCTTTAATTGAAGGAGCATCCTCAGTGCCGTTCTTAAATCTCCCTATTTCTTTACGCCGTGAATCTACAAGTACGTAAGTATATCCTTTTTTGCCTCTAAGAATGTTTTCATAAGCTTTTTCAATACCGCTGGACCCGATCAAATCGCCCGGCTTATAATAAACTTTTCCTTTTTCAAGAAGAGCAGGTGAAATTTCTTTTGCATAACCAAACATGTGGGAACCCCTAATTCCTGCCGGATAACCGCGCTGCATTTCAACTATCAAATCAACTCCCCGTAAGTTTGCGGAATTTTCCTCAAGCCATGAAACGGCGTTAAAATCAATTCCTCTTTTTATCCTGATAGGAACAAACTTTGAATAAGTTCTGTTACCGAATAAAACTTTATCTATGTAACCTGGTTCAAAATCTAATACAGCTTCCAAAAGCTTGTTTAAAGCAGTGTCATACTCTGCCGGTGTAATTCTTACCGTATAAGCAGGAATATTGCTGACAAGAACATTCATATTGCGGTCATAAAAGACCCCTCTCAACGGTATTTGCTCTATTCCTTTAATAGCGTTGTTAGCCGCTTTTTCGTCATACGCACCATGTTCAATGATCTGCATTTGGACTAATCTGAAACCTAACAATGCAAAGGAAAATATAATTACAAAATAAGCTACTGATTCCCTTGTAACCGATAAGAAATTATCAGTTTTCAATTATACTCCTCTTAGGATAGAACAGAATAATTAAAGCGCTTAATAAAGCAGTGTAAATACCCGGCAGCACACCCTGCTCAAAAAGTAGTAATACAATGCTGGTATTAAGATCTATAGAAGAGAAAAATGAATTAATAATCAGATCAACAACAGAACATAGAAATACAATAAGGACAAAAATATGTGTTTTAAAATAAATTTCTCTTTTATTTTCATTAGAGAAATAACCTGCAATAAAACCCGCAATGGTCTTAGAGAGCATTGCGCTCCCTAACAAACTACCCGTTATTAAATCAAAAAGAAAACCATAAACAAATCCCAGAATCGTTCCGTACACCTGCCCATTCCTTACAGTATAAAAAACGAGCATAATAAGAATAAGATCCGGTGTAATGCCATTGATTGAAATAAACGGTACAACGGTTGTTTGGATAATTAACAGGGGAAAGAATAATACTATAGACCAAATATATTCTGAACGCATTTATTTCCGGTAATAAAAATTTAATTCAAGTCCGTTCTTTTGTTTACTTTCAACAATAGAAATTACAAAGACATGTTCTGTTTTAATAAAATCCGCATAAGGTTTAATTTTAGCCTCATTAAACATACCGGTTTCCACTTTACTAAGCCCAAGAGCCATACCAATAGGAATGGGTATATCCACAATAGAACTCAATTGGGATGTCACAATCCTATCGCCGGGTTGAATATCATAAGTTTTGGGAATATCGACCATAGCCAATTCGGAGCCGTTCCATTTCATAATCCCCTCAACACCGCTTCTTTCATCCTTAACAGTAAGCTTCAGATCGACATTTTTTAGAGTTTGAACTATAGAAAAATCATCTGAGATGGAATTAACAACTCCTAACAGCCCCTGATCATTTATTACAGGCATACCCGGTCTCAAGCCGTTATTTTTACCTGCATTAAGCGTGAAAGTATTCTGCGATCTTGATAATGATTTTGAAATAATCGCAGCGGGTATTAAGGGAAATTTTGATGTATCTCTTAACGTAAGTAATTGCTTTAATTCAGAATTTTCAATTCCGTATTTTCTTAATTCGCTTACCTGCAGCATTAATTCTGCATTGAACTTACGCAGTTTCTCATTTTCGCCTTTAACCCCCGCAATGTCAAAAACATCGGAAATAACTGAAGTAAATGTGGCAAAACTTCCAAAGGCAAGTGATTTAATTTTTTTTGCAGCGGGTTTTTGGTTAAGCGACAGTGTAATTAAACTTACAATAATTAGTACAACCAAAACAATATATTCTTTGAAATTTTCCCATACCTTGGTAAGAGACCTAAGCATTAATATCTTCTATTCCGTATTAAAACTTTTGAAAAATGGTTTAAATTGTCTATTACCTTACCTGCTCCTCTAACAACAGCAGTAAGCGGCTCATCTGCTATATGAACCGGAAGACTTGTTTCCATTCTGATTCTTTCATCTAATCCCTTTAACAATGCGCCCCCGCCGGTAATCATTACCCCTCTATCTAATATATCGGCAGATAGTTCGGGCGGCGTTCTTTCCAATGACTGCCTCACAGCATTAACAATTTGAACTACACATTCATTAAGAGCTTCTCTTATTTCCACAGAACTTACTTCGGTAGTTTTTGGAATTCCGCCTACCAAATCTCTTCCTTTGACCTGGATAGTAATTTCTTCTTTTAAAGGAACTGCCGAGCCAACTTCACATTTTATTGCTTCGGCGGTACGTTCACCAATTAAAATATTGTGATTCTTTTTAAAGAACTGCATAACAGCATAGTTCATTTCATCACCGGCAATTCGGATTGATTCTTCATTAACAATACCGGAAAGAGCTATTACAGCAATTTCTGTTGTACCGCCGCCAATATCAATAATCATATTACCTACCGCTGCTTCAACATCAATTCCAATACCTATAGCAGCAGCCATTGGTTCCGCAATTAAGTGAACTTCTTTTGCGCCTGCATGCTCCGCGCTGTCACGAACAGCTCTTTTTTCAACTTCAGTTATACCGCTGGGCACGGCAACAATAATACGCCGGCTGGAAAGAGCACCCCCTCTTGCTTTTTTAATAAATGCCCTAATCATTCCTTCTGCAATTTCAAAATCAGTAATTACTCCGTCACGCATTGGACGCGTAACCCTGATTTCTTTATGTTCCCTTCCCTGCATTTCTTTTGCTTTATTTCCAAGCGCAATAATCTTTTTTGTGTTCCTGTCGAATGCAACTACCGAAGGTTCATTGAGAACAATTCCCTTACCCTTTAAATAGATAAGAGTATTTGCAGTTCCCAGATCCATGGCTATATCAGCCGAAAAATAATCAAAAACTCCCATAAATCCTCTTAGTGTTTAAAATGTCTTATACCTGTAAAAACCATTGATATATTATTTTGATTTGCCGCTTCAATAACTTCATTATCCCTTACCGATCCTCCCGGCTGAATAACGGAAGTTGCGCCGCATTTAATTATAGCCAGTAAGCCGTCGGCAAATGGGAAAAAAGCATCGGAAGCAGCAACAGAATTATTTAAATCAAGTCCATGCTCTTCAGCTTTAAGAGAAGCAATCTTTACGGAATCCACACGGGACATTTGCCCGGCGCCGACTCCAAGGGCGGCTTTATCTTTAGCAAATATAATAGCATTAGATTTTGTATGCTTAGAAATGGTCCATGCAAATTTTAAATCTTCCAGTTCTTCTTTTGTAGGCTTTTTATTGGTAACAACCTTAAGCTCATTTTCATTTAAAATAACCCTGTCTGCATCCTGAACAATTACACCGCCGGGAATATTTTTATAAACTATTTTCTCATCACTCACCGGCTTTAACTGGCGAAGAAGCCGCCGGTCCCTTTTTTTAGTAAGAATTTTCAGAGCTTCCTCGGTATATCCGCGTGCACACACAATTTCTAAAAAAATCTCGTTTAATTTTTGCGCAAGCTTTTCATCAATAATACCGGGAAAGGTAACTATCCCGCCAAATGCAGAAACCGGATCGCATTTAAGGGCTTTCACATAAGCATCAAATAAGTCCGTTCCTATAGCTGCGCCGGCAGGATTTTGATGCTTTATTATTGCGCATGAATTTTCACCAAGATCTTCAACTAATTCTACTGCGGCTACTAAATCAAGAATATTATTATAAGAAACTTCTTTACCATGAAAGACTTCAAAATATTCATGGAAGTTTCCATATAATGCTGCCTGCTGGTGAGGATTTTCACCATACCTTAAAACTTTTTCTTTTGGATAATTTATCCTGATGTGCGTGGATGGAATATCAAATTTCTTTTCCAGGAAGTTCGATATATAAGTATCATAAAAAGCTGTATGTGAAAAAGCGGCTGCTGCTAAACTCTTTCGTGTCGATTCACTTACATCGCCTTTTTTTAATTCAGATAAGAATGATCCATATTGCTGAGGATTAGTAAGTATTGAAACATATTTGTAATTTTTTGCCGATGCCCTTATTAAGCTTGGTCCGCCAATGTCTATATTTTCAATTATTTTATCAAGGTTTGAGTTTGGATCTTCTGCAGTCTTAACAAATGGGTAAAGATTAACGCAAATGATATCAATCGGTAAAATGCCGTTTTCTTCAGCCTGTCTTTGATCGTTTGAATTATCACGCCTAAAAAGAATGCCTCCGAAAATTTTAGGATGCAATGTCTTAACTCTGCCGTCAAAAATTTCAGGGAAACCGGTAAGTGAACTAATTTCTGTGACTTCAACACCTGCTTCATTCAAAACTTTTGCCGTGTTGCCGGTTGCGATTATACTATAATTAAGTTTTACTAACTCTCCGGCAAATTCTTTAATATTTGTTTTATCCGAAACGCTTATTAATGCTAACTTTTTCAACTTATTTCCCGGTTCTTGATAAATTTATTAATTATTGTAGACGGAACATGCCCCGTCTCTACACCTATTAACAAATATCCATCAAAATCAATTTTGTAATTTAATATTAATCCAAAATTACAACACGATCATTAACAATTCTAACCTTATTTTCAGCAAATTTGCCGACAACATAAGGTAAAATCTGATGCTCTATTTTCAAAACTCTTTCGGCAATTTCTTCGGGCGACCTGACATCTGAAATATCAACACATCTTTGCGCAATAATTTTTCCCGTATCATAAGAAGCATCTACAAAGTGAACAGTAACGCCGGATATCTTTGCAGAAGATTCATACACCGCTTTATGTACATTTATTCCGTACATCCCTTTACCGCCAAAAGAAGGTAAAAGCGCAGGATGAATATTAATTATTCTTTTATCAAAATTTAAAACAACTTCTTTAGGAATTAATTTTAAGAAACCAGCAAGAACAATAAATCCTATTTTAAACTTTGAAAGCACCCCCGAAAGTTCCGTATAGTTAACACAGCCTTCTTTATTTCCCAAACTAAATGTGGGAATCGAATATCTTCTTGCTATATCGAATGCTGGGCAATCAATCTTGTCGCCAAAAACAGCGCTTACTTCAATATTTTTTTTCTCTTCCGAGGAGCTTAATATAGCATGAAGATTAGAACCTCTACCCGAAACAAAAACAGCTATTTTCAAAATAACTTTAAATTACAGTTTATTTAAATTAGTTAAATAGGGAAAAATTGTCAATTAATACTTACGCGTTAAAAATAAATAATCAAAAATTAATTTTCATTTAATATTTCTGAGAGCAGATTATTCAATCTTTTCTGATAATCATAGTCTGAATAGCCTTCGGCTTCATCTGCAAACATCTTTACCTGGCTGTTATTACCAATTTTATCATTAGCTCTTGCAGCATAATAACAGGCATACGGCTTTACCCATTTTTCCTCAGCACAGTCTAATTTTATTGCAGCAAGAGCATAATTTAATGACTCGTCATACTGACCTAAATGATAAGAAGCTTCACTCAGATATAGATTCGCCATAGCTTTTAAACGATCTGTCTTGACTCTTTCCAATAAATCCAGTAATGAATCAACCGCCGCTTTAAATTTACCGTTGTCAACCATATTGGAATATTTTACCAAATCCATCTCTGTAGAAGCCAGTGATCTGCCGTTGTATATAAGGCCTTCTCTTTTAGCATAAATATCGTCCTCAATATCCATATTTCCTTTATCGCACAAGCTGAAATACTTAACTGCATCATTTCTATCTCCTGTCAGTTCATAACAAAGAGCAAGTCTGAAGTATGCAATCCCTTTGTAATCTTGATTAATAGTTGAGGATATAAAAGTAGAATAATAATCTTCAGCATCTTCGAACTGATTCATTTTAAAATATATATCACCCATTAAGAAATTGGAAAACGATATAATTTGTTTAAAGCTGTCATCTTTACTATTTATAACTTCAGTAAGAATTCTTTTTGCATCATTTAATCTTCTTCTCTTAATATAAAGCACGGCATTAGAATAACTAAAAAGTAAGTTCCCGGGGTACTCGTTTGCCAAAGTTTGTAAATAATGAGAAGCAGGATCATATTCAAATTTATAATCGGTAAGAATTTGGGAATAAAAATATTCAGCTTCAACTTTAGAAAGGTTTCCATAATTAGCAGCTTTTTTAATATATTTTAATCCGAGCTTTTTATCACCATGAATGCCCGCTAAATTCAATGCCCATCTTAATGAGGAAGGAATCTGCCCTACACCGAAATAGTAAAGCCCCAATCCTAAATATGCATCGTAGTAAGATGAATCTATTTCTAAAGCTTTGCTAAGATAAGATTCCGAGTTTTTACTTGCCCAAACTGCATCCAAAAATTTTTCAGCTTTAGCAAAAACCAATGTCCTGTATGAATAGTCGGCTCCCAGGACATAAAGAATATCTATATTATCAGGATACTTATCAAGGAAGGCTTTTGCTTTATCGAC
>PLNZ01000335.1 GCA_003142915.1 Ignavibacteriales bacterium
GCCGCACATCTTTGAGCCGTTTTATTCAACAAAAGAAGCTGCAACAGGAACAGGCTTAGGACTTGCTGCTGTTTATGGAATTATTACAAATCATAACGGTCAAATTGAAGTTGAAAAAACTTCAATACAGGGCACTACATTTAAAGTTACGCTGCCTCAGAATGAACAAAAAATTTAACTGGAAATTATATGAGTAACCGTGAAAAAATATTGATAGTCGATGATGAAAAAATTGTAAGAGAATCACTATTCCACTGGTTTGAGGAAGAAGGCTACGAGGTAGATACCGCGGAAGACGGCGAGGCTGCACTGAGAAAATATGAAAATACACGGTATGATCTTCTTCTTGTTGATATGAAAATGCCCGGCATGAGCGGTCTTGAATTGTTAAATAAGATCAAAGAAATTGATAAGGAATCCGTAATAATACTTATTACAGCATTTGCTTCCGTACCAACTGCAATCGCGGCGTTGAAGAACGGAGCTTATGATTATGTAACTAAGCCGGTTGATCCTGATGAACTTGCTCATCTTGTAAAGAAGGGTCTTGAACAGAGAGCGCTCAAAATTGAAAATCTTCAGCTAAAAGAAAAGATTGAGGAGATAATCAGACCCGATAACCTGATAGGTGAAAGCTACCAGATGAAAAAAATCTATGAGCTTGTCCGGACAGTGGCTCCTGCGGATACAACGGTTATGATAAGAGGCGAGAGCGGTACGGGAAAAGAACTTGTTGCAAAGGCAATTCACATAAACAGTAAAAGAAAATATTTTCCTATCATCCCGGTTAATTGCGGCGCACTGGCAGAATCTATTTTAGAAAGCGAGCTTTTCGGACATGAAAAAGGCGCCTTTACGGGGGCGCAGTATAAGCGTAAAGGTAAATTTGAAATGGCCGACGGGGGCACAATATTTTTGGATGAAATCGGTTCTATATCCCTCAAAATGCAGATTGAATTATTAAGAGTAATTGAAACAAAACAGTTTAACAGAGTCGGCGGTAATGAATTAATTAAAAGCGACTTTCGAATAATTATTGCATCAAATGGACCGCTTGAAGAACTGGTTAAATCAGGCAAGTTCAGAGAAGACCTTTATTACAGATTGAATGTTTTTACAATAGTAATTCCTCCGCTAAGGGAAAGACGGGATGATATTCCGCTGCTTGTTAATTTCTTTCTTAATAAATTTTCCATTGCTATGAATAAGCCGGTAATACACGTATCCAAAGAAGCGATGGATTTCCTTATTAACTACAACTGGCCCGGCAACGTACGTGAGCTGGAAAATGCAATAGAGCGGGCAGTAGTTGTCGGTAAGACGAGCTCTATTATCGTAGATGATCTGCCTTTTCATGTTTCTTCCGCTATTCTTGAAGCCAACGACGGTAGTAAAAGTCTTTCTTCTGTTGAGAAGAAATATATCCTAAAAATATTAAATGAGAACCACTGGAATATCTCACGCAGTGCACAGGTGCTTGAGATAGACAGGGTTACACTGTATAACAAAATAAATAAGTATAATCTTCGTAAAAATGATTATTAATGGATATTTTTATTGCACCGGTAAAATTTTCCAATGTTCAGCTTCTTAAGAATCTTACAGCTGAACTCTCCAAAAGATTTTCTTGCAAAACAAATATTATTAACCTCTCTATAGATATAGATAACTTTCTTTCAAAAGAAAGAGGGCAATATTTCTCTACCCAAATAATTGCAGAAGCCGTGAAGCTAACCCCAGGATTTAACGGCAAAGTAATTCTGCTTACCGATGTGGATATTTACGTGCCGGTTCTTACGTTTATATTTGGTGAAGCACAGCTTAATGGCAAGCATTCTATTGTATCGGTCTGCCGGCTGCATGAAGAATTTTATTCCGGTGAATCAAATGACAGCCTTCTGCTTCAGCGCACCATTAAAGAAGTGCTTCACGAACTCGGACACAATTATGGACTTGTCCATTGCCTTAATTGGGATTGTGTTATGCACTCATCTCCGGGAATTGAGGAAGTAGATATCAAGGGAGCTGCCTTCTGCCGGTCATGCGCATCAAGAGTTGAAAGCTTTAAATATTAAGTTTTTTAGTGTAAAAAATTGACTTTTTAATCCATCTATTTAATTTCAATTTCATAATTTAGCCATGTCAAACAACTATGCTTATTAGTTTTTCTTTCTCATTAGTGGCAAAGCAATTCAAAAATAATTGCTGTAATTGAGAATTAAAGAATTCAAAATCGAAATATATTTTTATATAGTTACCATTTTAAGGTTTACAGAAAGATAAGCCTGTGTTTATGAATATATAAGGGCTTTTTGGCTCGTTGTTTGCTATTATAATTAATATTATAAGAAGAGGGGGTCTTATGATGAGAGTTTCGATTGATATTCCCACCGAGACGTCCTTTTCCGATAAATATACTTGGGCAATAAGAACTCTTTAGATAAATTATATTGGGATTGATAAGATAAAAAATAAAAGAAGGTTAGCAGAAAATAAGATAAAAATTCTAAATCTTTAATATCCGGTTATTATGTCACAGGAAAATCAATATAAGAATCATGGTAAGTCAGGTGAATTTGACTGCATTTGGATGGCTTCAAATACTATTGATTACCAGGTTTGTGAAAAAGAATTCGACTGTGAAAATTGTACCTTTGACATAATACTGAAGAATTTAGTCTCTAAGGATAGTTCAAAAAATCAAAGCGATCCGGTATTAAATGAAGCCGATTTTTTAGACAAGATTATAAGCAAACTGGAAGACTTAAAATTAGATTCTAAGCTGATTTATCTGAAGAATAACCTGGTGCTAAAACACTTGTTTGCAAATATCTATTATCTGGGTATAAATCCTGTAACCCTTAGCTTACTGGACAGCATCAAGTCGGTTAAAGAGTATATGAAGAAAGTCTATTTCAATGTTGATCAGACTATTGTTATATTGGAAGGAGAGTGGGGGCAGTTTACTATTAAAGCCCCTATGAGCTTTTTGTTACTGGATAAATTAAACTGGACTCCCGAAGATATTGTAAACAGGCAGTGGCTGACTTTGATCGTCATTAATCAATCGGAAATTATAGATTCGCAGATATCCGCTGAGGATTGGAAAATAGAAAAGGCGAAATTTTTAAAGATACTGATTGAGTATAAAGATTTTTGTTTAAAGATTGACCCTTCATTACTGGTTACAAACGAAAAAATAAAATACATATATCAGTTGATAGGTAAAACAGAATACCTGAAATTGCTTGAACCTACAGTTAATGATTAATTATTAACTTACGTTACGCAGTTCTTAAAATTTTATTAAATAACCCCGAGGCCTGTCCGCCGCTAGGAGGA
>PLNZ01000191.1 GCA_003142915.1 Ignavibacteriales bacterium
GAACTTACTGCTAAAATTGAAAAGCACGAACCTTCAAAAATATTCAGATGGCTGATATTATTATTTGTCAGCCTGGCTATGTTTGGTAATTATTATGTTTATGACAGCATCAGCCCGCTGGCGGACTTGCTTTCGAGGCAGCTTCATTTCTCAGATTCCGATATCGGCTTGCTAAATGCGATTTACAGCATTCCAAATGTATTCATGGTGCTTATCGGCGGAATAATAATAGACAAAATTGGGACAAGAATTTCAACTTTTATTTTTGCCGTTCTTTGTCTTTTAGGCGCTGCTATAACCGCGTCTACCGGCTCCTTAACTATTATGGCTGCCGGACGTCTTGTTTTTGGCCTCGGGGCTGAATCTCTGATTGTTGCCGTTACAACGATAATGGGCAAATGGTTTAAAGGAAAAGAACTTTCCTTTGCATTTGGGTTAAACTTAACTCTTGCTCGGCTTGGTTCTTTTGCAGCATTGAATTCTCCAACCTGGGGAAAAGCTTTTTATAATAATTGGCAGACTCCTCTTTTCGTTTCAACAGCCATAGCTACTATTTCTATTGTATCTGTTATAGTTTATTGGGGAATGGATATTTATGCAGGCAAGAAATTTATTTTACGTGAAGCTGCCAAACAGGACGAAATTCACTTTAAAGAAATTTTCTCGTTCGGAAAATCGTACTGGTTTGTCGTACTGTTATGTGTAACTTTTTATTCGGGGATATTTCCTTTCCAAACATTTGCGGTCAAATTTTTTATGGAATCTCACGGAACTACGCGGGAATTCGGCGGCTTCCTTTCAAGTATGCTTACGTTATCTGCTATGATATTAACCCCTCTGTTCGGGTTGTTTACAGATTATTTTGGTAAAAAATCATTGTTGATGATGATAGGATCCTTTCTTTTGGTACCGGTTTACCTTTTAATGGCATATACAAAAGTTAATTTGTTTATCCCTATGGCAATGATGGGATTGTCATTCTCACTGATTCCGGCTGTTATGTGGCCTTCCGTTACAATGATTGTTGACGAACCTAAACTTGGTACTGCTTACGGGCTAATGACAATGATACAGAATATCGGATTAGCAGGATTTAATTTATTGATAGGCTGGGCAAACGATTTTAGCGGCGGTTACACTATGGGAATGTGGATATTTTCGATCCTCGGTTTTCTTGGAATGTTGTTCTCATATCTTCTCAGGAGATCGGAATTGGGGCCTAACGGGCACGGACTTGAAAAAGGGTTTTCTAATAATATCTGATTGTTTTTCCCGGTAATATTAAACCCAAAAAATTCATTAGAAATGAATGTTTTACCGAAGGCCGCTTCGTAAAACTTAGAGATAACAACGTTTTACGAGCGGGGTTAACCCCGCCAGGTTACATTTTTTATATTCGGCAAACTTGTGAACGTATTGTGCTAAAACTTATATACAAAGAATTGGCTAAAACCCGGCGCCCCGAAGGACAAATTTCCCTAATGGAAAATTTGGGTTAAAACTATTTTACAAAATATAGATTGGGAAATGGATGGATATACTTAAAAATAAAAGCTATGTTACAAACCTGGATAAAGGTCATTTATTTTATAGTTCTATATGAGTCATATATTGTAAGTTAATCGTACATTCGATTAGAGGATTTATGTTCCGGAAAAATTCAGTTCTTCTATTGTTCGTTATATCAATTATTCTTCTTCCGGGTTCTTCCAAATGCCAGTCCTTTGGATTCGGGTGTTTAGGGTTCGTAAGCGGATACGGCGGATATAGTTATCAAAAATATGATGCTGTTGGTTTAAATAATTATGTAAATGCGTTCAATGAGTACTATAAAAGTTCTCTTTCATCTCCAATGGGGAGTTTTAATACTGAAACCGGCTATAGAGTAGGTATTAATTTTTTTAGAGCAAATATTAGTGGTTTTATTCTTACTACGAAAGGTTTCTATCAATACTTAACTGAGAAAAATTCCGCAACAATAAACTCTACCGGCGGCAGTTCAAATGCAATTTTTGAACTTGATTTAAAAAATTATGGTATTGGTTTGGACCTGGGAACTTCAATTTCAAATGCTTTAAGCTGGAAGGTAATTGATGCTGCTCTTCTTTATAACAGGGAAACTTTTACGGATACACGCAATTCTCCGGGACCTACAACCGTAGTTTTGGAATATAACAATGAAAAATATTTACTGGGATATAACATTGGCACGGGATTCATTCTTCAAATTATTAAGCAATATATCAGTTTAGAAGGATCTGCGGGTTACACTGCTTTTTCTGTTGATAGAATGAAATCCGATACCGGGCAGCCGATGCCTTTATCTGAAAATTCCCAGCAGCCAATGAGTAATTTTATTGAATCAGGCGGATTTAGTGCGGTCGTTCAGCTTAATATTGGCTTCCCTTTATAATTACAAGTATCCCTTCCCTTGAAGTATTACAGCTATTGTTTAATGATTTTGTATGTGCAATGAAAGCCTGTCTGGCAGGTAGGCGGTAAGATAAGAATATATACCTCCTTGGTTGAGTTATCAGTTTATGGCAATGGTTTTTATTTGAAGTGCTTATATTAAGATATTGCTCTCCTTCACTTTATTATTCATTTCATTTTACTTAATTTCGTAAATAAATAAAACAATTATACTTTTTACCCAAATTGAACCTGTTTTATAGGAAATCTAAGTAATTAAGTAATTTTCAGGAGTAATAATGGCACTTTTACCTGTAACCTTAATTGGCGATAAAATATTAAGAAAAAAAGCTTCTTTAGTTAAAGACGTAAATGTTAAAGCTATTGAACTTATTAGAGATATGTTTGAAACTATGCGGAATGCAAAAGGGATAGGTTTGGCTGCCAACCAGGTTGGCGCTGACAAATCAATTTTTATTGCCGATATTTCTGTTGTTGAAGGGCATGAGGATGCAAAACCATTGGTATTTATTAACCCCGTGATTACGGAACTTTCGGAAGAGAAAATTTGTATGGAGGAAGGATGTTTAAGTATTCCGGATATTCGCTCCGAAATAGATAGAGCCGAAAAGATTACCATAATATATAAAGATACGGATTTTAAAAACCAAACTCTTCAAACTGGTGGCTTGCTTGCAAGAGTAATTCAGCATGAATATGATCATTTGCAGGGTATCCTTTTTACAGATTTAATCAGCAGCGATATTAAGAAGAAAATAAATAAAGATATTATTAAAATTAAAAAACGAAAAATTGAAATACAGTATCCTGTTTCGGAGGGCATAGATTACCAGCTTTTTTCAAATAAGTATTGATATGAATATAATTTTTATGGGAACTCCCGATTTTGCCGTTCCCGCCCTCAAAGCTCTTGTGGAAAGCAGCCATTCTGTAATTGCAGTCGTAACCGGAGAGGATAAAGAAAGAGGAAGAGGCCGGAAATTAACATATACGCCTGTAAAAGAATTTGCTCTTGAGAATAAGATACCTGTGCTTCAGCCTAAAAAGCTTAAAGATGAAAATTTTATTAGCAGGCTTAAAGAATTAAATGCCGATCTTTACGTTATAGTGGCATTCAGAATATTACCCGTTGAAGTATTCACAATTCCTTCAAAAGGCGCTTTCAATCTTCACGGTTCTATTTTACCCAAATATAGGGGCGCAGCGCCGATTCAGTGGGCATTAATAAACGGCGATAAAGAAACCGGCGTTACTACATTTATGCTGGAGCAGAAAGTTGATACGGGCAATATCATTCTTCAGGAAAAAATAAAAATAGAAAATGGGGATGACTTTGGTACCCTGCATGATAAACTAAGTTTACTCGGTGTGGAGGTCGTATCAAAAACAGTTTCTTTAATAGATAAAGGGAACATTAAACTTCTGAAGCAGGATGATTCACTGTCTTCACCAGCACCAAAGATAACTAAAGAATTAACAGAAATTAATTGGAACAAATCAGCAGAAAATATTCACAATTTAATAAGAGGGCTTTCGCCTTATCCAGGCGCATCCTTTATGCTCAGAGATAAGGTAATAAAAATATTTAAATCTAAAGTTAGCAAGGAATCTTGTTGTCCCGGCGAATTTATACAAACAAAACATTCACTAATTATAGGCTGCGGGAAGGATTCCCTGAATATACTTGAACTTCAACAGGAAGGGAAAAAGCGCCTAAAGATTGAAGAATTTTTGAGAGGGTTTAATTTCATTTGACCCTTTTTTAATAATTAATAACTCATGTTACGCAGTTATTAAAATTTTATTAAATAACCTCGAGGCCTGTCCGCCGCTAGGAGGATTAGTAGAAAAACGATCCCAATAATAAACCCTTCCTGAACCCCGGTGAAATAGTGCATTTATCAATAGTTCACCATGCCGCATATACCGGTATCCTTACGAAAGTGTAATATTGGTAGTTACCGATAATGTCAGTTCTGAAAAGATTAATTACTTAAATGCATTAGCCGGAAATGCGATATCAGGCAAGTCTTTTCATTTTCCTACTAATTCAGGGGAATTCTCTGTAAATTAATCTCAAATATTTTAAGAATTTTTTTTGGAATTACAAAAATGGAAAAGCAAGATTTGCCTAAAAAGGAAGATAATTCTATTGATGAAACAAAATATTCCATAGAGACAAATTTAATCTATGGAAAAAATGTCTCTAAAAAATGGGATTATTCTCATCACGTTCTTCCCCCTATTTCTTCTTCAGTCTTTTACAGGCTTGATTCGGTTGAAAGGGGAGCAGAGGGGTTCACTGAATTTGCAAATTCACCGGCGTCAGGTGAAGATCCAAAACCAATATATATTTATGATAGGTTAGGGGAACCAAATAAGGACATGCTTGAAGAAAATTTAGCTTATGTTGAGAAAGGGGATATTGCTGTTACATTTGCCACAGGTATGGGAGCAATTTCCGCTGTTATGGGAATATTAACAAAATCCGGGGACGAAGTAATAGCACACCATACTTTGTATGGATGTACGTACTCTCTGTTTGTTAACTGGTATCCTCGGTATAATATTAAGATAAATTTAGTTGATTTAACAAATGAAGAAAATCTTTTGAAATCAATAAATAAAAAAACTAAAGTGATTTACTTTGAGTCTCCTTCAAATCCAAACCTTGACATTATTAACATTAGATCAGTCAGAAATATTATTGACCATGTTAATAAAGACAGGGAAGAAACAGACAAAATAAAGATTGTCGTTGATAATACATTTGCTACCCCATACTGCCAGCGTCCCATTGAACTTGGAGCAAATTTTAGCGTAAATTCTTTGACTAAAGGCATCGGAGGGTTTGGCACTGACATGGGCGGTGTTGTCGTCGGAAAAAAGAAGTATAGAGACATGCTTTTATTATATAGAAAAGATTTTGGCGCAGTTCTAAATAACAGGAGCGCCTGGACTGTTACAACCTATGGCTTGCCGACTCTGCATATAAGATTAAGGCAGCAAATTAAATCTGCTCAAAAAATAGCTGAATATCTTAATAAACACCCCAAAGTTGAGTTTGTCAACTATCCCGGCTTACCGGATTCTAAATATTATGAAATTGCCAAAAGGCAAATGGTAGACTTTAACGGAAACTTTGCTCCCGGCAGCTTATTATATTTTGTTCTTAAAGGAACATCTCCTTTGGATAGTAAGGAAAAAGCTAAAATGTTTATGAATATTGCAGCGAAAAAAGCCTATACAATGACTCTTGCGGTTAGCCTGGGGCATATAAGAACTTTGATCGAGCACCCTGCTTCCATGACACATTCTATGGTCCCGATTGAAAAGCTGCTGGAATATAAGATAGACCCCGGAGGTATTAGACTCGCAGCCGGTATTGAAAATACAGACGATGTACTTTTGGATTTAGCGGAATGTTTAAGTACAATTTAAAGTGATTTCCATTTTTGATGTTTGTTTCTGGCTCGCTTAAATTTGAAAGAATATATGCGGTCTTTTTTTCTTCACATAAAAGAATATTGCTTATGGATATTTTACAAAAATTTGTAATATTAACTTTGTTTTCACTTTCGCTTATGTCCGCTGATTTTGCACAGAGCAATAATTCCCGTACTGATTCAATTGATATAACTATTGTTGATTCATATGTTACTCCCGAAATACCGCATACTTTTCTTCTTACATTTTTTACGGATATTAACTGTAAATCCAAAGTAATAATCGATAAAAAGTATGAATATAATGTAGCGGATACATTGACTACCAACCACAGCTTAGAAGTTGATTTAACAGGATTGAATTTTAAAACAAAATCAGTTCCGTTTACAATAATTATTCAGGATTCTACCGGCAAGGAATATAAAACCGGCGGTTTTGAATTTGAGCTGCCCGGCGAGGTGAAAATTCAAAGTGAATCGAACTTCATGTTGTTATGCTTATTTGGCGGGGCAGTATTTGCACTCCCTGCTCCAACCTATATTTTGCAAAATGGTGAAAGTTATTTCAGTCTTACAAAAGAAATTCCTTTAGTTTCATTAAGATCTCCTGATTATACTTATCCCATCGGGTATTTTTCTGCGGAATATTCCCACATATTTAAAGCTCCCGATCAAAACTTTTTCAGGCTGGGTTATAAACATATATTTTCGTCCCCGGTTATAGAATATGTTTCCCCCGGGGTTAATTGGTTTACAACTTTTAAGGGTTTTAACGGTGTAAGTGCTGAGCTTTCGCTAGGATTGGTAAAAATATTTAATACGTTTACAGTATATTCCCGTTACAGGTTTAACTTTCAGCCGGGTAACACTGGAAATAATTTCAATGAAATATCCATAGGACTGTACTCCAGTTTCTTCTCGGTTTATTTTTAAATTGTATTTTTTAGTTAAATTAACTCTGCGTTCTCTGTGCCTCTGCGAGGAAGTGTTTTTTAGCAGAGTCGCAAAGCCTGCAGAGAGATGAATGAATAAAATAGGATTATCCCCCTCAAATTGAATTTTGATTAATATTTACTTTAACCTCTAAACTTTGGCCTTTGAACTTTATTCCTGCAGCTTATTATTATACCTGTCTAACTGTTCTTTCACCAATTCAATAAATTTAGAATTTCTAAACTCAAACCATTTCTCCCTGGTTTTTCCGGAATTATCTATTATAATTTTAAAGTGCTTAAATGGTTTTGGATGATTTAAGCTGCGGAATAATTTAATGCGTAAGGCTTCATCTTTTATACCTTCTGCAAACTCTTCCATCATATTGAAAGATTCTTGAGAAGACATCGGGTCGAATTGCAAGTAATTATCGTACTTCTCATCAATTTCTTTGATATCATCTTCCCATTCTTCTTCACCTGCATAGATATTATTATCAA